>JBAVNO010000109.1:0-21546 GCA_049691095.1 Alphaproteobacteria bacterium
GGCCCGAACGGCGGTCATCGACGTCACCGACCGCGCCCTGACCGAACGCTGGGTCCGCGAGGCCGACCGGGCGTCGCCGCTCGATCTCGTGGTGGCGAACGCCGGAATCTCGGCCGGGACGTCGGGGGCGGGCGGCATCTTCGAGCAAACGGCCGAGACCATACGGCGCATCTTCGCCGTCAACGTGGACGGCACGCTCAACACGGTCCTGCCCGCCGCGCAGATGATGCGCGACCGGGGCCGCGGCCAGATCGCCATCGTGAGCTCGCTCGCCTCGTTCTTCGGCGGGCCCGGCGCCGGCGCCTACTGTGCCACCAAGGCGGCCCAGCGGCTGTTCGGCGAGGCCCTGCGCCGGGAACTGCAGACGGAAGGCGTGGAGGTGTCGGTGATCTGCCCGGGATTCGTGCGCTCGGGCATGACCGCGGAAAACCCGTTCTACATGCCGCTGCTGATGGACGCGGACCGGGCGGCGCGCATCATCCGCCGCGGCCTGGCCCGCAACCGCGGACGAATCGCCTTCCCGGGCCCGATGTATGCGTTGGTGCGGCTCACGGCGGCGCTTCCGGTTTCGTTCTTGGACGCACTCTCCCGCCGTCTCCCGCGGAAGAGGTAGCGGGACTCTTTTTTTCGCCGCCATTCTGGATCCGCCGCCATTTCGCCACGTTGGCGTTGTGTTCCGCCAGCGTGCGGGCGAAGACATGGCCGCCGGTTCCGTCGGCGACAAAATACAGATCGGCGCTGTCGCTCGGATGCAAGACCGCCATCAGCGACGAGCGCCCCGGGTTGGCGATCGGCCCGGGCGGAAGCCCGTCGACGAGGTAGGTGTTGTAGGGGCTCTGGGTTTCGAGATCGGGCTTGGCGAGCGGCCGGTCCAAGGTGCCCGTTCCCCCCGTCAGGGCATAGACTACGGTCGGATCGGACTGGAGCCGCATTCCCTTCTTGAGGCGGTTGAGGAACACGGCCGCGATCCGCGGCCGCTCGTCGGCGCGGCCAGTCTCCTTTTCCACGATCGAGGCCACGGTCAGCGCCTCGCGCACCGTGCGCAGCGGCACGCCGTCGGCCCGCTCCGGCCACGCCTTGGCCAGCAGCTCGTCCATGGCGCGGCGCATGCGGGCGATCATGTCGGCCCGCTGGTCGCCGTAGGAATAATGGTAGGTCTCCGGCAACAGGGTCCCTTCCTCGGGAGGGGGCGGAACCGGCCCCATCAGGCCTTCGGCGTCGGCCACCTGACGCACGACCTCCGCGCTGGTGAGCCCTTCCGGGATGGTGAGCCGCCGCACCACGGTCAGCCCGCTTTGCAGGAGCTCCATGATCTGCCGCGCGCTGGCATGGGCCGGAACGGCGTATTCGCCCGCCTTCAGCGGACGCCGCCCGCCGAACAGCCGCGTCGACCACGAGAAGAACCGTCCGCTGTCGACCGCGCCCGCCTTGGCGAGCAGATCGCCGATCGTGCCGGTGGCGGAACCGGGGGGAACGATCACCGTCACCGCCGCCGGCGCCGGGCCCGGACGGTCGAACCGGACCGTCGCCCAGATCGCGGCGCAGGCCAGCGCCGCGGTCAGCGCGAGCACGAATGCCAGGGAAAGCAAGACGAGGCGGGGGCGCCTCATGGCCGGCTCAGGGCGCCGGCCCGAAGATCACGCTGGCGTTGGTGCCGCCGAAACCGAAGGAATTGGACAGCGCGTAGCGGACCGGGCGCTTCTTCGCCGTCAGAGGCACGAGATCGATGTCGCAGCCCTCGGACGGGTTTTCGAGATTGAGCGTGGGCGGCACCACGCCGTCGGTCATGCTCAGGATCGAGAAGATCGCCTCCACCGCCCCCGCCGCGCCGAGCAGATGCCCGATCGACGACTTGGTCGAGGACATGGAGATCTTGGCCACGGCGTTGCCGAACAGCCGCTTCACGGCGCCGAGTTCGATCTCGTCGCCGAGCGGCGTCGAGGTGCCATGGGCGTTGATGTAATCGATGTCGCCCGGCTCCAGCCCGGCGTCGTCGAGCGCGTTGCGCATCGAGCGGTAGGCGCCGTTGCCGTCCGCGCACGGCGCCGTGATGTGATAGGCGTCGCCGGACATGCCATAGCCCAGCACCTCGGCGTAGATCTTCGCCCCGCGGGCGCGCGCATGGCCCAGCTCCTCCACCACCACGACGCCCGCGCCCTCACTGATGACGAAGCCGTCGCGGTCCTTGTCCCAGGGGCGCGAGGCGCGTTCGGGCGTGTCGTTGAAACCGCTGGACAGCGCGCGTGCGGCCGCGAATCCCGCCATGCCGATGCGGCACACGGCGGCTTCGGCGCCGCCCGCCACCATGACGTCGGCATCGCCGTAGCGGATCATCCGGCCGGCGTCGCCGATCGCGTGCGCGCCGGTGGAACAGGCCGTCACGACCGAATGATTGGGTCCCTTGAATCCGAACCGGATGGAGACGTTGCCGGAGGCGAGATTGATGAGGCAGGAGGGGATGAAGAACGGGCTGATGCGACGCGGCCCTTTCTGCTGCAGCGTGACCGTCCCGTTGAATATGCCGGGCAGCCCGCCGATCCCCGATCCGATGATGACGCCGGTCCGCTCGCGCTCGCGCTCGTCCTGGGGCTCCCAGCCCGCGTCCTTCACCGCCTCGATCCCCGCCGCCATCGCGTAGAGGATGAAGTCGTCCATCTTGCGCTGGTCCTTGGAATCGACCCAGTCGTCGGGATTGAACAGGCCGTCGCCCTGCCCGCGCGGCACCTGGCCGGCGATCCTCGAGGCCAGGTCGGACACGTCGAACGACGTCACGGCGCGGATGCCGGACTTTCCTTCGATCAGTCTTTTCCAGGTGGGGCCGACGCCGCAGGCGAGCGGCGTCACCATTCCCATGCCGGTGACGACAATGCGTCTTTCCCCATTGCCCGTGGGTTTCATGGACACGTCACCGGAAGGCCAAAGGAGTTGGACGCAATTAGCTGTGGGCCTCGATGTAGTTGATCGCGTCCTTGACGGTCAAAATCTTCTCCGCCGCATCGTCTGGAATTTCGCAGCCGAACTCTTCTTCGAACGCCATGACCAGCTCGACCGTGTCCAGACTGTCGGCGCCCAGATCGTCGATGAAGCTGGCGCTGTCCGTCACCTTGGCTTCGTCGACGCCGAGATGCTCGACCACGATCTTCTTCACGCGCTCACCGATGTCACTCATGAGATCAATTCCTCGGACCATTCTGATGAAACTGGATATCTGATGAAACTGGATACGAAATCGGGATCGCATGACCCCGCGGACCGCCTCCCCTGTCACCCGCTCGGCGTCCCCCCGATCGGTGCGTCCTATGGCGGACGGGCGCGTTTGGTAACACACTTCCCCGCCATTGGCCAGCCTCCCCGCAGGCCTCAAGCGGGGCTATATCATCGCCATTCCCCCATTGACATGCAAGGTCTGGCCGGTGACGTACGCGGCCTCCGCCGAGGCCAGGAACACCACGCACGCGGCCACGTCCTCGGGCTTGCCGAACGCCCCGGCCGGGATCGCGGCGAGCAGGCGGTTCTTCTGCTCGTCGCCGAGCTTGTCGGTCATGGCCGTGGTGATGAACCCGGGCGCGACGCAGTTGACCGTGATGCCGCGCGAGCCGACCTCGGCCGCCAGCGACTTGGAGTAGCCGATCATCCCGGCCTTGGACGCGGCGTAATTCGCCTGGCCGGCGTTCCCGGTGACGCCCACGACCGAGGTGATGCCGATGATGCGCCCCTGACGGCGCTTCATCATGCCCTTGAGACAAGCCCGGGCGAGACGAAAGCCCGCCGTCAGGTTGACGTCGATCACCGCCTGCCAGTCCTTGTCCGACATCCTGACCGCAAGCCCGTCCCGCGTCAGCCCGGCGTTATTGACCAGGATGTCGACGCCGCCCATGGCCGCTTCTGCCGCCGCGGCCAGCGCCTCGGTCGCCGGCGCGTCGGCAAGGTCGGTCTGGAAGACATACGCGCGTTCGCCCAGCTCCGCGGCCAGCCCGTTCAGGGCCTCGACACGCGTCCCCGAAAGGGCGACGGCGGCGCCTTGCGCGTGCAGGGCGCGGGCGATGGCCGAACCGATTCCGCCCGATGCTCCGGTGACGAGGCTTCGCTTGCCGCTCAGGTCGAACATGGTGCCGGGTCCTCCTCGCTCGTACACGGGCTCATAGGCGGCGCCGGAAAAACAAGCTAAACGGCGGCCAGGAACTGCTCGACGTCGGCTGGCGTGTGGACGGCCAGCGCCGCAAGGTCGCGGTCGATGCGCTTGACCAGACCCGAGAGCACCCGGCCGACGCCGACCTCGACCAGCGTATCGACGCCCGCGTCTTTCATCGCCAGAACGCTTTCGCGCCAGCGTACCGTCGCCGTGACCTGCTCCACCAGCAGGCGGCGGATCACCTCCGGGTCCCGCTCCAGCGCCGCCGTCACGTTGGCGACCACCGGCACGCACGGCGGCCGTAGCGCCACGCCCTTGAGCGCGTCCGCCATCACCTTGGCCGCCGGCTCCATGAGCGCACAATGGAAGGGGGCGCTTACGGGCAACAGGATGCTGCGCCGGCATCCCTGTTCCGCCGCCACCACGATCGCGCGCTCGACGGCCGCCTTGGCGCCGCTCACCACCACCTGGCCCGGCGCGTTGTCGTTGGCGGCCTGGCACACGAGCCCGGTGTCGGATGCCGCCTGCTCCGCCACCCGCTCCGCGGCCTCGAAATCGAGCCCCAGCAGCGCCGCCATCGCCCCCTCGCCCACCGGCACCGCCCTCTGCATGGCCTGCCCGCGGGTCTTCAACAGCCGGGCCGCGTCCGCGACCCGAAACGTGCCCGCGGCCGCCAGCGCCGAATACTCGCCCAGGGAATGCCCGGCCACGCACCGGGCCGACTTGGCCAGATCAAGCCCGCCATCGGCCTCCAGCACCCGCATCACGGCAAGGCTGACGGCCATCAGCGCCGGTTGGGCGTTCTCGGTCAGGGTGAGGTCGCTTTCGGGGCCCTCGAACATCAGGCGGCTCAGGTTCTGGCCCAGGGCGTCGTCCACCTCCTCGAACAGGAGGCGGGCGGTGGTGAAGGCTTCCGCCAGCTCCCGGCCCATGCCCACGGCCTGCGATCCCTGGCCGGGAAAAACGAATGCCTTGACCATCCTGATCCCCTGAAGCCCCCGTGGGACCCATCGCCGGAAGGCGGTTAGTGATCATTAGCCGCCTGCCGCTGTCAAGCCAAGCGGCCGGCCCGGGAACAGGCCCCGACCGGGCTTGCGGCGGCGGGCGATTTCTGTATAGTGCGCGCCCTTGCTCCTTGCCGGCGGATGCCGGCTAGGCCCGCTTGGCCGCGGCTCTTTGGTGTTATCGCCAACGACCGGCTCCGGGCCGCGTAACAGCCAGAAGGGGTTCGATTTTATGGCTCTCTACGAGAACGTATTTATTGCCCGGCAGGACATCTCGGCCACTGCCGTCGAGGCCTTGAGCGATCGCTTCACCGCCATCATCAGCGAGAATGGCGGCAAGGTGACGAAGAAGGAATCCTGGGGCCTGCGCAACCTCGCCTACAAGATCAAGAAGAACCGGAAAGGACATTACGTCCTGTTCAACATCGACGCGCCCTCGCCGGCTGTCCAGGAGATGGAACGGCAGATGCGCATCAATGAAGACGTGCTGCGCTTCCTCACCGTCCGGGTGGAAGAGTTGGAGGAAGGCCCGTCGGCGGTCATGCAGTACCGCCCCGGCCGCGATGATCGGCCGCCGCGGCGCGGCGACCGGCATTATGGCGCCCCGGAGCCCGAGGAGGCCGAGGAACCGCGCCCGCGCAAGGAGACCTCCGGACGCGGCGATATCGGAACGGAAGCCGGCGGAGGAGACGGGGCATGAGGCCGAGCGAAGGACGCGGAGAGCGCGGCGCAGGCGAACGGGGCGGGGCACCGGGAGCCGGTGGACGTGGTGCGGCGCCCCAGCGGCGGCCTTTCTTCCGGCGCCGCAAGAGCTGCCCGTTCTCGGGCCCAAAGGCTCCGAAGATCGACTACAAGGACGTCAAGCTACTTCAGCGCTTCATGTCCGAGCGCGGCAAGATCGTGCCGAGCCGGATCACGGCCGTGTCGGCCAAGAAGCAGCGGGAGCTCGCCCAGGCCATCAAGCGCGCCCGGTTCCTGGCCCTGTTGCCGTACGCCACGAGCCTGTAGGTAGCGCCGAGGCCGTTGCGCCGGACGGAGTCGCGCCGGGAGGGACCATGTCCAAAACCATGCTCGCCATTGTGGGCGGCGGTGCCGTAAGCGGACTGCTCTACGTCCTTGCCGCCAGCAACGTGATGGGGGCGGTGCTGCTGGTGCCCCTGCCCCTGTTCCTGGTGGGGCTGGGGTCGGGCGCCGCCGCCAGCTTGGCGGCGGGCGGAATCGGTGTGCTGTGTGCCGGAGGGGCCGGCGGGTTCGAAGGCGCGCTCAAATACGCGCTGGCCAGCGCCGCTCCGGTCGCGCTGGTCACACGCCAGGCGCTCTTGAGCCGCGCGGCGCGGACCGGGCTTGAATGGTACCCGCCCGGGCTGATGCTGGCCTGGCTCACGGGCTTCGGCCTGTTGGTGGTGACGGCCGCGGTGGCCTGGTATTCGGGAGCGCCTGGCGGCCTGGAAGAGGAGATACGCGCCACCCTCGCCGCCGCGCTGGAACGGATGGCGGCGACCCCGGAACAGGGGCGGATCGAAGCCTTCGCGCGGGGCATCGCGCCGATATTGCTCGGCCTTGGAACGGCCATGTGGATGATGGTGATCGCCATCGACGGGATCCTGGCCCAGGGCCTTCTCGCCCGGTTCAAGCGCAGTCTTCGCCCGAGCCCGGCGGTCGAGGACGTGGACCTGCCGCATTGGCTGGTGGTGGCGCTGGCCGCCGCCGTGGCCCTGACGTTCATCGGGGGACCGGCGAAGTTCCTGGGGCAGAACGCCATCGCCGTCCTCGGGGTGCCGTTCTTCTTCGCCGGGCTGGCGGTGGTGCATGCCCTGGTGCGCCGGTTGTCGGGCGGGCCGCTGGCCTTGTTCGCGTTCTACGTGATCATGGCGATTTTCGGTTGGCCCGTGTTATTGGTGGCGGGCCTTGGGTTGATCGATCAGTGGGTTGCCTTTCGCGCGCGCTGGCGGAGCGAAAAGGGCAGGTAAGGAGGACAGGCATGGAAGTGATCTTGCTGGAACGCATCGAGCGCCTGGGGCAGATGGGCGAAGTGGTCAAGGTGAAGCCCGGCTTCGCCCGCAATTATCTTCTGCCCCAGAAGAAGGCGCTGCGCGCAACGTCCGAGAACCGCGCCTATTTCGAATCCCAGCGCCAGCACCTCGAGGCCCAGAACCTGTCCCGCCGGGGCGATGCCGAAAAGGTGGCCGAGACGCTCAACGGCGTCAGAGTCGTCGTGCTGCGCCAGGCGGGCGAAAGCGGTCAGCTCTACGGCTCGGTGAACACCCGCGATATCGTCGAGGCGTTGCACGAGGCCGGCTTCACCGTCGAGCGGCGGCAGGTCAATCTGGCGAGCCCGATCAAGGCGCTCGGCCTTCATCCCCTCAAGATCTCGCTCCATCCCGAGGTTGCGGTCTCGGTGACCGTCAACGTCGCCAAGTCCGAGGAGGAGGCGGAGGCTCAGGCGACGGCCCCGCCCGAAGAGGCCTTCGAGGCCGTATCCGAGGAGCCGAAGGCGGCCAAGAAGAAGAAGCGCGCCCGCAAGGAGGCCGAGGCCGCCGAAGGCGGCGAGACCGGATCCGAAAAGGCCGCCACCGACGCCGGTTCCTGAGGCCCCGCGCCCTCCGACATCGTCGCGGCGGCGCCCTGGTGCGGCTCATCGACCGGGTGCCAGGCGGGGTTGCTCCCGGCGGCTCGCGCCGTTTCCGCCGCCACGGGGGACTACAAAACCGGGCGCGATCGTCCTAAACTAATATGACTGGGTCAGGATGCGCCGCGGTGCGGCGTTTTCCGGGGGCCTGGCTCCTCGTTTTAGGGAGGCGCCGGATGTTTCTCGCCAGTCTTCTCAGGTTCATGGTGCGCGAGGGCGCCGTGCGGCTCGTGGACGCGCATGGCAACGTGCATGTCTTCGGGGACGGCTCGGTCCCCTGCTGCACCCTCAAGGTCCACGACCCGAAGTTCGAGTGGACCGTCGCTCTCAATCCGCCGCTCGCCTTGGGCGAGGCCTACATGAACGGCGTGCTCGCGATCGAGGACGGCGATCTCAAGGACTTCGTCGAGCTCGTGGCCCGCAACTATGGCCATCTCGAGCGCCATCCCCTGATGGTGGCGGGGCGCTGGCTGTGGCTGCGCGGGCACTATCTCGGCCGGTACAATCCGATTCGCCGCGCCCGGCGCAACGTCGCCCACCATTACGACCTGTCCGGCCAGCTCTACGAGCTGTTCCTCGACCGCGACCGTCAATATTCCTGCGCCTATTTCCGCGACCCGCGCGACAGCCTCGAAACCGCCCAGGAGAACAAGAAGCGCCACATCGCGGCCAAGCTCGTGCTCGACCGCCGCGGGCTCCGCGTTCTCGACATCGGCTCGGGTTGGGGCGGGCTCGGCCTCTACCTGGCGCGGCAGGCCGACGCCGACGTCACCGGCGTCACCCTGTCCGAAGAGCAGTACAAAGTGAGCGAGCGGCGGGCCCAGGACGAAGGGCTTGCCGGCCACGCGCGCTTCCATCTGCGCGATTACCGGCTCCAGACCGGCGTCTTCGACCGCATCGTGTCGGTCGGCATGTTCGAGCATGTCGGCAAGCGGAACTACCACGAGTTCTTCGCCAAGGTCCGCGACCTGCTGGCCCCGGACGGCGTGGCGCTGCTGCATTCGATCGGCCGCTTCGACGGCCCCGCGCCGGTCAACCCGTTCATTCGCAAGTACGTCTTCCCGGGCGCCGACCTCCCGTCGCTGTCCGAGATCTTCCCGGCGATCGAAAGATCGGGCCTGCTCGTCACCGACATCGAGATCCTGCGCCTGCACTACGCCGAGACGCTGCGCGAGTGGCGGCGCCGGTTCCGCGCCAACTGGGACAAGATCAAGGCGCTGTATGACGAGCGCTTCTGCCGCATGTGGGACCTGTATCTCGTGGGCTGCGAGATGGGCTTCCGGCACCAGGGATTGATGGTGTTTCAGATCCAGCTCGCCAAACGGCAGGACGCCGTGCCGCTGACGCGCGATTACATCACCGATTACGACCGCGGCCGGCCCACGGCCTCGGACATCGCGGCGGAATAGACGGCGGGCCGACTTATCCCCGCTCTTCCCACGGCGTGGACAAGTTTTCGGGGGACGACGAGTCTCGCCGTCCGAAACTGTGTTCCTTGCCGCGCCTGTTGATGTACTCTCGCGCCATGGAAAGAAATTCAGCGAACGTGACGCCGCTGCGCGATATCGACGGCGGACCTACGCGGCGCACGCCTCCGCACAACTACGAGGCCGAACAGGCGCTGCTCGGCGCCATCCTCGCCAACAATCACGCCTACGAAAGGGTGGCCGAGTTCCTGCGCCCCGAGCATTTCGCCGACCCCATCCACGGGCGCATCTACGCCATGATCGGCAAGCTGATCGAGCGCGGGCAGGTCGCCGACCTCGTGACTCTGAAGAATTTCTTCGAATCCGACGGCTCGCTGGTGGCCGTCGGCGGCACGCAATACCTGGCCGAGCTGGTGGGCTCGGTGGTGACCGTGATCAACGCCGTCGATTACGCCCATACCATCCATGACCTGCATCTGCGCCGCCAGTTGATCACGCTCGGCGAAGACGTCGTCAATCACGCCTATAGCCACGATCCCGACTCCAACGGGCTTGCCCAGATCGAGGCGGCGGAAAAGGGCCTTTACGACCTCGCCTCTTCGGGCCAGTACGACGGCGGCTTCCAGGCGTTCAATACCTCGCTCGTGTCCGCGATCACCATGGCCGAGGCCGCCTACAAGCGCGAAGGCCGGCTGACGGGTGTCGCCACCGGGCTCGTCGATCTGGACAAGCTCCTGGGCGGGCTGCACCGCTCCGATCTGGTGGTGCTGGCCGGGCGCCCGTCCATGGGCAAGACCGCGCTCGCCACCAACATCGCCTTCCACGCCGCCAAGTCCTACCGGGAAGGGCGCGACGATCTGGGCCGCGTCACCACCGAGGACGGGGCGGTGGTCGGCTTCTTCTCGCTCGAGATGTCGGCCGAGCAGCTCGCCACCCGGATCCTGGCCGAGGAGGCCGGAATCGGCTCCGAGAAGATTCGCCGCGGCGAGCTGGGACAAGAAGAGTTCCGCCGCGTGGTGGAGGCGAGCACCAGCCTGTCCAGTGTGCCCTTGTTCATCGACGACACCGCGGCGCTGTCCATCGCCGCCATTCGCACCCGCGCCCGCCGCTTGAAGCGCCAGCACCATCTGGGGCTGGTCGTGGTCGATTATCTGCAACTGGCGACGCCCTCGGCCGGCGCGCGCCACGACAGCCGCGTACAGGAGGTTTCCGAGGTGACCCGGGGGCTCAAGGCTCTGGCCAAGGAGCTCGACGTGCCGGTGCTGGCGCTGTCCCAGCTTTCGCGCCAGGTCGAGCAGCGCGAGGACAAGCGTCCGCAATTGGCCGACCTGCGCGAATCCGGCTCCATCGAGCAGGACGCCGACGTCGTCATGTTCATCTTCCGCGAGGAATACTACAAGGAACGCCAACAGCCCCGGATGGGGACTGCCGAACACCAGAAATGGCAGGACGAAATGGCGCCTATCCACAACCTGGCCGAGGTGATCGTGGCCAAGCAGCGGCACGGGCCCACGGGCAAGGTGACGCTGCATTTCGAAGGCCGCACCACCAAATTCTCGAACCACGCGCTCTCCGACCGTCTCCCAGATGGGCGGTAACAAGGCGGTGGCCGAGCCCGGATCCGCGGCCGGGGCCGGCGGCGACGTACCCTCCCCGTCCGCCGGCCCCCACTTTTCTTCCCAGGCCTCACGGGGCCGGGCGGTGCTGACCATCGACCTCGATGCGGTGGCGGCGAACTTCCGCCTGGTGGCCGGAAAGCTTTCCGGCGCGAGGCTGGGGGCGGTGGTGAAGGCCGACGCCTACAGCCTTGGGCTGGAACCGATCGCGCGCACGCTGGCGGCTTCGGGCTGCGCCGATTTCTTCGTCGCCGACGCGACCGAGGGCATGGCGCTCCGCGCGCTGCTGCCCGCGGACCGCATCTTCGTTCTCAACGGCCCGGCCGCGGACGCGCTGGCGGAGTTCTCCGCCCACCGGCTGATCCCGGTCCTGAACGATCTCGCCCAGGTGGCGCTGTGGGCCGGCCATGTGCGCGCCGGCGGGACGGGACAAGCGGCCCTCCACGTGGACAGCGGCATCACGCGCCTGGGCCTGCCGCCGTCCGAGGTCGACGCGTTGGCGCGCGAGCCCGAACGGCTGGCCGGCGTGGCGCTCGCCTGCGTGATGAGCCATCTGGCCTGCGCCGACGAACCCGGCCATCCGGCCAACCTCCGGCAGCTCGAATCCTTCGCCGCGGCCAGGGCCAAGCTGCCGCCGGCGGAGGCCAGCCTCGCCAACTCGGCGGCCGTGTTCCTGGGCCGGCAATACCATTTCGATCTGGTGCGCGCGGGCGGCGCGCTGTACGGCCTGGCGCCGTTCGAAACCAGGCCCAATCCCATGGCCGCCGTCATCCGATTGGAGGCCCCGATCCTCCAGGTGCGTGACGTTGACAGCCCCATGACCGTTGGCTACGGTGCCTCGTACCGCGTCGCCCAGCGCGGGCGCATTGCAACGATTCCCATAGGTTACGCAGACGGGTTCATGCGATCGCTTAGCAATCGGGGAAGCGCGTTCCTGGGGGGATACCGGGTGCCGGTGGTGGGGCGTGTCTCGATGGACCTGGTGACACTGGACGTGTCCGAAGTGCCTGCCGCGCTCGCGGTCCCCGGCGCGCCGGTGGAGGTGATCGGGCCGAACCACACGGTGGACGAACTCGCCGGCGAGGCCGGCACCATCGGCCATGAGATCCTGACCAGCCTCGGCCACCGCTACGTGCGCCGCCATGTCGGCGGTCCGCATTCCTTGCCAGGAGACCGGCCGTGAATTTCCTCGCCGCCGTGGGGCGCGTGTTCCTGAACTTCCTCGCCGCCACCGGCCGGCTGTCCCTGTTCACCGGCTCGGCGTCGGCGGGCTCGGTCGCGCCGCCCTTCTACCTTCGCCTGATCCTGCGCCAGATGCTGGACGTGGGCTACTACTCGCTTCCGGTCGTGGGCTTGACCGCCACCTTCACCGGCATGGTGCTGGCGCTCCAGAGCTACACCGGGTTCTCGCGCTTCGAGGCCGAGGGCGCCGTCGCCACCGTGGTGGTGCTGTCCATGACCCGCGAGCTCGGGCCGGTGCTGGCGGGACTGATGGTGGCGGGACGGGTCGGGGCCGCCATGGCGGCCGAGATCGGCACCATGCGGGTGACCGAGCAGATCGACGCCCTGTCGACTCTGTCCACCAACCCCATCAAATACCTGGTGGCGCCGCGTCTGATCGCGGGTCTCACCATGCTGCCGCTCCTCGTCGTCGTCGCCGACATCATCGGCGTGTTCGGCGGGTTCCTGGTCTCCACCTACAAGCTCGGGTTCAACCCGGCCGCCTATCTCACCAGCACCTTCGACCATCTGGAGCGCATCGACGTGGTCTCGGGCCTGGTCAAATCCGCGGTGTTCGGATTCATCATCGCGCTCATGGGCTGTTACAACGGCTATCATTCGAAGGGCGGCGCACAAGGCGTGGGCGGGGCCACGACCCAAGCCGTGGTCTCGGCCTCGATCCTGATCTTGTGCAGCGACTACTTCCTGACCGAGATGTTCTTCTCCAAATGAACGCCAAGGTCCCGAAAATCTCGATTCGCGACCTGCACAAGTCCTTCGGGCCGAAACAGGTGCTGACGGGAATCGATCTCGACGTCTTCCCGCGCGAATCGCTGGTGGTGATCGGCGGCTCGGGCACCGGCAAGTCGGTGCTCATCAAATGCATCCTCGGGGTACTGACGCCGGATTCCGGCAGCATCAAGATCGACGGCGAGGAGGTGGTGGGGATGCCCCGCCACGAGCGCGAACGGGTGCTGCAGAAATTCGGGATGCTGTTCCAGGGCTCGGCCCTGTTCGACAGCCTTCCCGTGTGGGAGAACGTGGCCTTCGGCCTGATCCAGGGCCGCGGCATGGACCGTACGAAGGCCAAGGCGATCGCGCTCGAGAAGCTGGCCGCGGTGGGATTGACGGCCGACGTGGGCGAGCTTTGGCCGGCGGAGCTGTCGGGCGGCATGCTGAAACGCGTGGCGCTGGCCCGGGCGATCGCCACCCAACCCGAGATCATCTTCTTCGACGAGCCGACGACGGGCTTGGATCCCATCATGGGCGACGTGATCAACAATCTGATCGTCAAGTCGGTGCGCGAGCTGGGCGCGACCGCGCTCTCCATCACCCACGACATGGCGAGCACGCGCAAGATCGCCGACCGGGTGGCGATGATCCACGGCGGCAAGATCATCTGGCACGGCCCGGTCGCCGACATCGACCGCTCCAGCAATCCCTACGTCGACCAGTTCATCCACGGCCGGGCGGAAGGTCCGATCAAGATGGCGGTGCGCGGCTAGTACGCGCCTTCGCCCGCGAGGTGCTCGATTTGGCAAAGGCGGCTCTGCGATACGTGTGCCAGCAATGCGGGGCCGCGGCGCCGAAATGGTCCGGCCGGTGCGAGGCCTGCGGCGCGTGGAACTCCATCGTCGAGGAAGCGCCGCGCGAATCCCCGCCCATGGGCCGTGCGCGGCGCGCAGGCAAATCGGCGCGGGCCGTCGAGTTCCTTCCCCTCAAGGGCACGAGCAGCCTGCCCAGGCGGCTGGTGACCGGACTCGCGGAGTTCGATCGCGTGTGCGGCGGCGGCCTCGTGCCGGGCTCGACCGTGCTGGAGGCCGGCGATCCCGGCATCGGCAAATCGACGCTCCTGTTGCAGGTTGTGGCGGCGCTGTCGGGAAGCGCGGTCTGCGCCTATATCACCGGCGAGGAGGCGGCCGATCAGGTGCGCATGCGCGCGAGCCGGCTCCGTCTTTCCCAGGCCGCGGTGGAGCTCGCCGCGGCCACCGACGTGGCGGCGATGGTCGCGGCCCTCGACCGCAAGGACGCGCCGGCCGTGATCGTCGTCGATTCGATCCAGACCATGTATCTCGACACCCTCGATTCCGCGCCCGGCACCGTGGCCCAGGTGCGCGCCGCGGCGGCCGAGCTGATCCGGCTCGCCAAGCGGCGCGGCACCACCGTGCTGCTGGTCGGGCACGTCACCAAGGAAGGGTTGATCGCGGGCCCGCGGGTGCTCGAGCACATGGTCGACACGGTGCTTTATTTCGAGGGCGAACGCGGCCACCAGTTCCGGATCCTGCGCGCGGTCAAGAACCGGTTCGGCCCCACCGACGAGATCGGCGTGTTCGCCATGACCGACGGCGGGCTGATCGAGGTCGAGAATCCCTCAGAACTGTTTTTGGCCGAGCGCCGCGGCAACGTCACCGGCGCCTGCGTCTTCGCCGGCATCGAGGGCACGAGGCCGGTGCTGGTGGAGATTCAGGCCCTGGTCGCGCCCTCCTCATTGGGGTCGCCCCGGCGCGCCGTGGTGGGATGGGACGCGGCCCGGCTGGCCATGATTCTGGCGGTTCTCGAGGCCCGTTGCGGCCTTGCTTTCGGGGCTGAGGATGTCTACCTAAACGTGGCCGGCGGTTTGCGAATCGCCGAGCCGGCGGCGGATTTGGCGGTGGCGGCTGCACTCGTCTCGTCGAAGCTCATGGCACCCGTGCCCGAACAGGCGGTGGCGTTCGGGGAAATCGGGCTCGCGGGCGAGGTCCGCGCCGTGGGCCAGATGGACGCGAGGCTCAAGGAAGCGGCCAAACTCGGCTTCACCGAGGCCCTGGTGCCCCCGCGCAAGAAGGAAGGCGCTCCTGGCGCTCATGGGCAATTGACGATACGCTGCATCGCCCATCTTCAGGACTTGATCGACGTCTTCGCGCGCGCAAGCCGGGAGGAACGGCCGATCGGACGCGGGCCGAGACAAGGCCGCGAGCCGGTGGGCCGGCGTTAAGGACCAGGGTCGTTAAGGGCCGGGGTCGAGGCCCGGGGCTGAGGAGCGGGAGTTGACAGGAGAACGGCCATAAACGCGCTCGACCTTGGCATCGTCGCCTTCGTGCTCGTCACCGGCCTGCTTGGGCTTTCGGTCGGTTTCCTGAAAGGCGGCCTGTGGCTGGCGTGCTGGGTGGGCGCGATCTTCGCCACCCTCTACGGTTACCCCTTTGTCGAGCCCGGGGTGGCCGCGTGGCTCAAGAGCCGGAACGTCATCACCCAGCCGTTCCTGGCCGATCTTGCGGTGGGCGCCGCGATCTTCTTCGCCACGCTCATCTTCCTGTTCATGGTGAGCTCGATGGTCACCTCATGGGTGCGCGACAGCAGGCTCAACGCGCTCGACCGCTCGCTCGGATTCCTGGCCGGGGTGGTGGCCGCCATGATCATCGTTTCGGCCGCCTATATCCCGTTCGCCTCGACCATGGGCAAGGACGAGGACCAGCCCGCCTGGCTGCGCGACGCACGGCTGCGCCCCGTCATCCAGTGGGGCGCGGACGTGCTGGAGACGCTGCTTCCCGGCGATCTCGGCAACCGGCACGCCACCACAGCGAACGAGCGGTTCGGCCGCTCCGATTCCGCTTATCGCGCGCTGGCCGAGCCGCCCCAGCCCATGGCGCCCAAGACCGGGGAAACCGGCTATGACGCGCGCGAACGCCAGGACATGGACCGGCTGATGCGGGTCCCGCCTGGCGGCGAGGACCGGGTGCGATGATGAAGACGAACCCGTTCGACGACGACAAGCTGCACGAGGAGTGCGGCGTGTTCGGCGTGTTCGGCCACGCCGATGCCGCGGCGCTCACCACGCTCGGCCTCCACGCGTTGCAGCATCGCGGCCAGGAAGCGGCCGGCATCGTCACCTTCGATGGAAACCATTTCCATACCCACCGGGCGCTCGGGCAGGTGGGCGAGAATTTCGGCACCGAGGGCGTGATCGCCCAGCTGCCGGGCAGCACGGCCATCGGCCATGTCCGCTATTCGACCACGGGCGACACGGTTTTCCGCAACGTGCAGCCGCTGTTCGCCGAATTCGAGTTCGGCGGTCTGGCCATCGGCCATAACGGGAATCTCACCAACGCCTTCGGGCTGCGCAAACGGCTGGTCCGCTCGGGCTGCCTGTTCCAATCGACGACCGACACCGAGGTCATCGTCCATCTCATCGCCACCAGCAAGGCCGCGACCGTCATCGACCGCGTGATCGATGCGCTGCGGCAGGTGGACGGCGCCTATTCCCTGGTGGCGCTGACCGGCGATTCGCTGATCGGCGTACGCGATCCCTGCGGCGTGCGCCCGCTGGTCATCGGCCGGCTCGACGACGCCTACATCTTCGCGTCCGAGACCTGCGGGCTCGATATCATCGGCGCCGATTTCGTCCGCGACGTGGCGCCCGGCGAATTGGTCGTCATCACACAGCACGGCGTCCACAGCCACCGCCCCTTCCGCCCGGTGCCGAGCCGCTTCTGCATCTTCGAGTTCATCTATTTCGCGCGGCCCGACTCGGTCGTGGAAGGGACGAACGTGTACGAGGCGCGCAAGCGCATCGGGGCGGAGCTGGCGCGCGAGAGCCACATCCCCGCCGATCTCGTCACCCCGGTTCCCGACTCGGGCGTGCCCGCGGCGTTGGGCTACGCGACGGAGGCCAAGATTCCCTTCGAGCTCGGCATCATCCGAAATCATTACGTGGGACGCACCTTCATCGAGCCCACCGACCACATCCGCCACTTGGGCGTCAAACTGAAGCACAACGCAAACCGCGCCCAGCTTCATGGCAAGCGCGTGATCCTGGTCGACGATTCCATCGTCCGCGGCACGACCTCGCGCAAGATCGTGGAGATGGTGCGTCAGGCCGGCGCCGCCGAGGTCCACATGCGGATCGCGAGCCCGCCCACCACGCACTCGTGCTTCTACGGGATCGACACGCCCGAACGTGCGGAGCTTCTGGCGGCGGCGAACGACGTCGCCGAAATGGCGCGCATCATCGGCGTCGACAGCTTGGCCTTCGTGTCCATGGACGGGCTCTACCGCGCCATGGGCGAGCCCGGCCGCGACCCGCTCCGGCCCCAGTTCTGCGATGCCTGCTTCACCGGCGAGTATCCCATCGCGCTCACCGACCAGGACGGCGGATCGGTGCCGGCCCAGCTCTCGCTGCTGGCCGAAATCGCTTAGGGCCGCGCGGGTTCCCATGACTTCCTCGACAAGGCGGCTTTCGGGCCGCATCGCGCTCGTGACCGGGGCCTCGCGGGGCATCGGCCAGGCGGTCGCGGTCCGCTTCGCCGCCGAGGGCGCCCACCTGATTCTGGTCGCCCGCACGGTAGGCGGCCTGGAGGAGACCGACGATCTCGTCGGCCAGGCCGGCGGATCGGCCACGCTGGTTCCCTACGATCTCGCCCAAGGCCGGGGCATCGACGAGCTCGGCGCCAAGGTCGCGGAGCGCTACGGCCGGCTCGACGTCCTGGTGGGGAACGCGGCGGTGCTCGGCGTCTTGGGTCCCGTCTCGCACATGGACCCGGACGTGTTCGAGCGGGTGATGGCGGTCAACGTCACCGCCAACTGGCGGCTGATCCGCAGCTTCGACCCCCTGCTCCGGCAATCCGACGCCGGGCGCGCCATCTTCGTCACCAGCGGCGCGGCCGCATCGGCCACCGCCTATTGGGGCGCGTACGCGGCCAGCAAGGCCGCGCTCGAGACGCTGGCGCGCACCTACGCGGCCGAGGTCACGCGCACCAACGTGCGCGCGAACCTGATCGATCCCGGCGTGGTGCGCACCCGCATGCGCGCCGAGGCTTTTCCCGGCGAGGACCCGATGGCACTGCCGCCGCCCGACTCGGTGGCGCCGACGTTCGTGGACCTGGCGCTTCCGTCCTGCTGCGAGAACGGCCAGATCGTGCGCGCGTATTAGCGCTGTTCCCAGCGTGCGGCGCGCGCCCGCCTCTACCCGAACATTTCCTCGGTGACGCTGCGGTACCAGCCGGCGGCGAAATCGTATTCCGCCTGGCGCTCCGAGTCGGGCGCATCGAGCGGGCTTACCCCGCCGCTCCCCATCACGGCAATTCGAAGGCGAAAGGCGGCAAACTCCAGGCTGACGCCGGCGCCACTGGTCGGCCGCACTCGGGTTAGGCTACGCCCTTCCCCGACATTTTCGCATCCCGGGGCGGGCAATCCGAAGTCGACCCGAAAGGCTAGCCAGAGTGAGGCTCGATCAGGATGTGACGGACCCAATACCAGTCCCCCATGCGCGAGTAATCGAGATCAAGATAGGCACTTGATTGCGGGACGGTGTATCGAATCCAGCCTCTCCCAATCTCCGGCTCGACATTGGAGAAGGGTGCGTCTTTGGGATCGAACGAATTATCGACGAAGAACGTGATGCGGAACCCCTGACCGGCTTCGCTCAAAACGCGAACCCTTTCGAAACTTCCGGGATACCGCGGGCCTAAATAAGTCAAGACCTCGGCCATGCCCGACCGGAAAAGGTCCATGGTCAACGTCGCGATATCCCCCGACTCGGAGCCGAGTATCAGCGCGCTGTCCAGGCGAGGCAGCCATACGCGCAGTGGTTTTTGACCGCCTGGGATGGAAAAATCCGTTTTCGCTAGCCTCTCGCGCTGATAGATGCCCGTTTTTGGGGTTTCCCTGAGCTTGATGGCATAATCCATCGGGTCGCGTCCGGACCGCGACAGCTCCCTCAGGCGGTCGAACGAAATGAGCTTGCCGTCCTCGGCAAACGCCAATCCGTTCAATGGGTCCAAGAAAACCCAGTGATCGCCCAAATATGCGGAAATTGCCGAATGGGAAATATTCGGACCCGACAAGTCGGTTTGCGCAACCGATATCCCGACCCGAGCCCCAAGAAACTCGAAAATACGGGTAAGTTCCGAACACTGCCCGGCGCCGATCAGAAAATCCAGGCTCCCGCGAGGAATGCCGAGCCAGTGGAAACGCGCGTGGCCCCGATAAACAACCGGCAGATAGACGTAAAACGGGCTCGTCGGCGTCTGCTTGAACTCTCGGCTGGCCCATTTGGCGATATTCAGAACCGTGTCTTCGCGAGTAGCCGCTCTGAGATCGGAAAGCAATTGATCGGCACGCGAATTTGCATAGGCCGATATGGCGACGCATGCAATCTGAACCGACAGGGCCGCGACAATTACGACGGCCAATCCAATGAGCGCAATGCGCGCCAAGCGGCTGCACCGTCCCATCTCAAAGAGCAGTGCCATCAATCGTCGCCACTATCATCATCATGAATGACCAATGCTCGCCCGCGCCTTCGTGCGAGTTTATTGCGGGCGGAAACCGTGACATTCAACGGATTTTCACGGGCCGGCTGGCCGTCTCATTGGTTGCCGCCGAGGCGGTCCTGGTCGGATATCTCATCCGGGACGATCTAGAGCGGCAGATTGGGTGACAGGAGACGCCCCTTGCAACCGTCTACGCCGTCCCGACCCATTTGTTCCAACCTTCAGCCGCTTCACCCCTCATGATTCTCGACAACGCCGCGATTTGCATGCCGCGCGCATACGCGCGTTACCCGAACATTTCGTCGGTGACGCTGCGGTACCAGCCGGCGGCGTAGTCGTATTCCGCCTGGCGCTCCGAGTCGGGCGCATCCAACGGGCTTACCCCGCCGCTTCCCAACACCGCCACGATGTCGCCCGCGGCGACCCGGTAGGCGCCGGCGATCGAGATCTCGTAGTCGGGCGCCACCGCGCTGTAGCAGGTGTTCATGAACACCGGCTCGGTCGCGGCCTCCCCGCGCAAGAGCGAGACGATGGCGGCGGCGCAGTTCTTGGCCTGGCTGTTGGCCGAGAAGCCGGATTTGGGCATGGCGCCGGGGAAGCAGGAATCCCCCACCACGTGGATGTTCTTGTGCACGACCGATTCCATGGTCCAGGGATCGACCTGGCACCAGCCGTCGTCGTTGGCGACGCCGGATTCGACGGCGATGCGGCCCGCCGTCTGCGGCGGCACGATGTTGGCCACGCTGGCCTTGAACGTCCCCGCCGCCGCGTGCACCGTCATCGCCTTCGGATCGACGTTCTCCACCTTGCCGCCCTTGGCGCCCGGGACCCATTCGATCATGCCCGAATAGAATCGCTTCCAGCCCTGCTCGAACAGCGCCTGCTTGGTGAACTTGTCCTTGGCGTCGAGGATGAGGACCTTGGAGCGTGCCTTGCCGGTGGCCTGGAGATGATGCGCGATCATGCACGCCCGCTCGTAGGGCGCCGGCGGGCAGCGGTACGGATTGTCCGGCGCCGCGATCACGACCAGGCCGCCGTCCTCCATCGCCGCCAGCTGGCGCATCAGCAATTCGGTCTGGGCCCCCGCCTTCCAGGCATGGGGCATGATCGAGGCCGCGGCCTCGTCATAGCCCGCGATCGCGTTCCATTGGAAATCGATCCCAGGCGAGAGCACCAGCCGGTCGTAGGAAAGAGTCCCGCCGCTCGCAAGCTTTACCGTCCGTGCGCCGGGGTCGATCGCGCCGACGGTGTCGTGCACCAGCTTGATGCCGGGATGCGCCGCCAGCCGGTCGTAGGAATGGGTGATCGAGTCCATGGTCCTGAGCCCGCCGATGACGTTGTTGCTCATCGGGCAGGTGACGTATTTCTCCGACCGCTCGACCAGCACCACCTCGATCCCGGGATCGATCATGGTGACGTAGCGGGCGCAGGTCGCGCCGCCGAAGCCTCCGCCGACGACCACGACCCTGGGCCGGCCGCGCCCGCACGAGGACAACGACGCCAGCGCGCCGGTTGCACCCAGCATCTTCAGGAAGTCCCGGCGTCCAAGCCCCGATGTCATGCCGCCTCCGCTGCCGCCGTTCCCACAGCGCCGCTCATTTCCGGGTCGCGAAGTAATGGGCGAGCCTTGCGATGTCGTCGTCCGCGAACGGCTTGATGATCCGTCCCATGATCGTGGACGCACGCTTGCCGTCGCGGAACTCGCTCATCATCCGCACCAGATAGTCCTCGTCCTTGCCGGCGATTGTGGGGATCTTCCCCGGGCTGTGGCCCTCGACACCGTGGCAACCGGAACAGGTCCGCGCCAGTGTCTCGGTGGTCGCGCCCATGGCGTGCGCCGCGCCAGACGCCGCGCCAGTCGCGTCCGCCGCCACGGGACCGCCAAGCACAGCCACCGCAACGCCCGCCATCAGCAGCGTCGCCCTGGTGCGTCTTTTCATCTCAGCGCGCCCCCATCTCAACGCGGCCCATCTCAACGCTGCCATCTCAACGCGCCTTGCCCGACGGGGTGTGCCAGATGCGCACGAACCCGTTTCGGTTCGGCATCTTGACCGCGGGCAGGGTCTTGGCGTTCATCTCCGCGTCCTTGCCGATGACTCCGTTCAGATACAGAAGGTAGGCGGATACGGCGTAGATTTCGACCGCCTTGAGCGAGAACGGTGCCGCCGGCGGCATGGCGCGGCGGACATAATCGAACAACGTGGTGGCGTAAGGCCAGTAGCTTCCCACCGTCTGCGCCGGCTCGGGGCCGGCGAGGCTCCCTTGGC
>JBAVNO010000110.1:0-3952 GCA_049691095.1 Alphaproteobacteria bacterium
CGGTATAGAGTCATAGCCCCACCTCGTTACACTTTTGTGGCAGACGGGTGATTGTTCGGCGCTCGTGGCGGCGGCGGCGAAAATGAGGCGGCACAAATGATTCGAAAGCAAGGATCGGGGTGCGGCCGGGCAAGGCCTGACGTATGTTTCGATCCAATCACGGAAACCCACCAGGCCACTCCAACATGACCCGTACTCTTGAAAAACCGCATCCCTTGACGGCTTCCGCCCGCGACGATGTCCGTTGGGCCGCGGTGGCCGCAAAGGACCGGACCTTCGACGGAAAGTTCTACTATTCCGTCGCGACCACCGGCGTCTATTGCCGGCCCTCCTGCCCGTCGCGTCCGGCCAAGCGCGCCAACGTGCGCTTCCACGACACGATCGCCGAGGCCGAGGCCGCGGGCTTCCGGCCCTGCAGGTGCTGCAAGCCGGATCAGCCCGGGCTCGACGCGCGGCACGCGGCCAAGGTCGCCGCGGCCTGCCGTCTGATCGAGGACGCGGAAGAACAGCCCAGCCTGGGCGCGCTCGCCCGGACCCTCGGCCTCAGCCCCTATCATTTCCATCGCATCTTCAAGGCCGTCGCGGGCCTCACACCGAAGGCGTATGCGGTTGCGCACCGCCGGAAGCGCGTCCGCGAGAAACTCGCGACGAGCCGGTCGGTGACCGAGGCCATCCATGACGCCGGTTTCAACTCCAGCGGCCGTTTCTATGCCATCTCCTCTCAAATCCTGGGAATGACGCCCGGCAGCTTCCGTGCCGGCGGCACGAGCGCGGAGATACGATTCGCCATCGGGGAGTGTTCCCTGGGGTCGATTCTGGTCGCCGCCAGCCGGAAGGGCGTCTGCGCCATCCTGCTCGGCGACGACCCGGAAGCCCTCGCGCGCGATCTGCAGGACAAGTTCCCCAAGGCGGAACTCATCGGCGGCGAAGAGGGTTTCGAGCGTCTGGTCGCCAAGGTGATCGGCTTCGTCGAGTCGCCCGCAACCGGGCTCGACCTTCCCCTCGATGTCCGCGGCACCGCCTTCCAGCATCGGGTGTGGACGGCCTTGCGCGCCATCCCGGCCGGCTCGACCGCGAGCTACACCGACATCGCAGAACGCATCGGCAAGCCCAAGGCCGCGCGGGCGGTGGCCCAGGCCTGCGCGGCGAACGCGCTGGCGGTGGCGATCCCCTGCCACCGCGTGGTCAGGACCGACGGCGCGTTGTCCGGCTACCGCTGGGGCGTCGAACGCAAGCGTACCCTGCTCGAGCGCGAAGCCGAGACGTAAGCGCCCGGGTTCCGTTGCAATAGATATCGGGAGATAACGGCGGGGTGGCCGGGGCGGCAGGATCCGAACCCGGTGCCCGAGCCCGGTACCGTCGGCCTATTGGCGGCAGGCGTCGTCGCCGCCGCCCTGTTGTACCGTCGCAGGAAGTGACCAAGGCGGAACGGGGGTCCGCGTCCGGTCACGCGGATCGTCTCCGCCTCCACGCCAGCAGACCGGCGGCCAGTGACGCCGCGACGGCAACCAGCGCTGCCGTGTAGAGCGGGAACAACTTGAGGAAGCCGACGGCGGCAAGCCAGGCCCAGAACCCCGCCTCGAACCCCAGCGGCGACACCCCCAAGACATCCGACATGGCCGCGCCGATGGGAACGCCGCCGCCGGCCTGCGTCAGCATCGCGCCGACTTTCCGAAAGCCGTATTTCCGGATGGCATAGTCCATCGCGGCGTAGGCGCAGGCGTACTGCCGGTCCCATTTGCCGATGTCGGTATTGATGTTGGCGAACCAGGCCGCGCGGCCGGCGATCGCCTCCAGGCGCGGGAGCCGCCCCATGACCAGCGCCTTGAAGGCGGACTTGAGCCGCGCCGTCCGATAGATGCGCGCGGATGCCGGCGAATGGGCCGCCAGCGCCCGCAACCCTTCGTATTCTCCCAGTCCCTCGAACGTCCACCGCACCCGGTCCGCAAGCGCGGGCCCGAAACGCGCGGTCGTCATGCCGTGGGCGTGCTCGTGCGCCACGGCATGCCGGAGAAAGTCCTTGCTCCATTTGTCGGCGCTGCCGATGACCAGGATCGCGTCCCGGTCGCGGTCCGACATGCCGGCGCGCGCGATGGCCCGAGCCTCGGCAGGCGTGCGCCCGAGGATCGTCACCGCGCCTTCGGCCATGTCCTCCTTCGTCGCGTACACGTAAATCGTCACGCGGCGCTGCGGGGTGCCGAGATCGTCAGCCACGATCTTCATTCCCGACTCGAAGACTTCCCCCAATGCGCGGGCGAGTTTCTCTTTCTCGGCCGGGTAACGGATGGTGGAGTTCTCGGTGTCGAGTACGACCATTTCGGCCGCGGCGGCAGCCCCGGCCCCGAATGCGGCGACCATCAGGCCCACGACCGGCAATAGGAAAAACGAATGCGGGATCGCGCGTGAATCGCTCATGCCGTATCCAAATCGAGAGTCCGGCGCACGTTGATCGCCATGGAGCGAGGCACGGAAAAATACGTCGCCGGGGCCGGGATGGCGTCGCCGCACGGGAAGGCTGGCTGGGGCGCCAGGATTCGAACCTGGGGTCACGGGACCAAAGCCCGTTGCCTTACCGCTTGGCCACGCCGTGTGAACGCGCGGGAAACTGTCAGACTGTTTGGCTGATGTCGAACAAATCAAGGAGCTTCTTTGCCGAACGAAGTTTTAAGAATGAAGTGTACCGCGGGCCCTGCATTAATCCCTGCGGCGCATCCGCGAATGGTATCGGTGTCATTTGCTTCGCGGGCTCTTTGAAGACGACCTTATACTTACCCTGGTCTCCGTATGGCTCGATGTGATCGACTTCGGCGTAGTGCGTAACAGCCGACACGGGCTGTGTGACGTACCCAGCGATATATTTGATCTTCGGTAACATCGCGCCTGAAATCCGAATGGCGTACCAGCAATTCTTGCCGATGAAGACTTGCTGGAAGCCCTCAGGCTGTGCGGGCACGATAATTGTATCTCGCTGGTCCGGCACCGCCTGAAGAACCGGCTCCTGCTTAAGTTTCGCAAGGGCCCCCTGCGGGATAATCTGCTTGGGCTTGTCAAATGCCCTGATGCCGACCAACGGCATAATACGCAGCATCTCGGCGAGGAATGCCGACACATCTGCCTCTTCATGCTCCGGAAGCGCAGGTTTTTGCGGGACGTTGGCGTTATCAAGAATACACTGACCTGCCGCCTTCGCCCGTTGAACGAGACTATATTCGAGCCACTGGACATGTGCCTTGTTGAGACCGCCGCTGTTCGACACAAATGCGACGCCCCAAGTCCAGAAGTCTTTGTTGGCCGCATGAGACTCGATCCGGTCCCGAATGCCGTCCCCCTCTCCAACGTATATCGTTGGCAGGTCGTCGTTGTCTGTGTATCCAACGAGAACGTAGACGCCTGCGCGTTCAAACTCTCGCCGCAGACGGACCTTCTGCCATGATGTCCGTGGAAATATTATACCGAGTCCCGTCCAGTTCATCCGGTCGATTAGCCGGACCCCCTCGGGATAGCCTTCCGCAACAAAAATCCGAAAAGTGTATTGCTCGGTCATATTGAGGTGTCCCCGGCTGTGCGGCCAGGTTGAATATTACTGCGGTGGGCTAATGCTAGTCATGGCCGATGACGCTTGATCCGAGAATAGACTTCCCAGACCTAGCCATTCTTCACCGTCATCATTTCCCTTCCATTTCTTGTGTTCATTCGCCGCTCGCGCCTCCTGTATTAGTGTCACCAGGCGGGCGCGTAGAAGCAACTGGCGGTGGAACCACAGCAATTGGAAGGGCCTTCCGGCCTTGTGCCAAATCGACTAGGAAGTCCTGAACCTGACCTAAACGCGCGTCTCGAAAACCCCATCCGCCGGGCGCGTAGCCACCCTGTCTGATCTCGATCTCCCCCTTTCGGAGGCCAAGACTCTTGGCCATGCCTGACAGCAAGATGGCCAGTAAATCGGACCGTGTGG
>JBAVNO010000111.1:0-15339 GCA_049691095.1 Alphaproteobacteria bacterium
CGGTCCCTGGGCCCGGCGGTGTCGCCGGAATTGCGCAGATCCGCGATGCGGCACGTGAGGCCCTTGCGCCGCGCCACGGTCAAGAGCCCGGAAACGGGGACCCGGCCGCAGGCGTCGTCGTAACCGATCGCCTCGGGGCGCAGCTCCGCGATGGCGCGCGACGTGGCGGCGTCCTGGCGCCGCGCGGTCTCGTAATCCTCGTAATGGCTGAGGTCCGAGGAGATCACGACCAGGGTCTCGGGCCCGCCCCACAGCAGCTCGAGCGCCTCCGCCACCTCTTCGGCGCTGGCCTGGCCGGCCACCACGGGCACGATGGAAAAGGAGGGAAGGAGGCTCTGCAGGAACGGCAAATGCACCTCGAGGCTGTGCTCGGGCGCGTGGGCGCTGTCGGCGACATGGACGAAGGGAAGCTGCAACAGGCGCTCGACGGCAGGCCGGTCCACCGGCACCTCGCCCAGCGGTGTCCGGAACGCCTGGGCCGAGCTCACGGCCAGGCCGGCCACGGGCACCCGGTGCGCCGGGCCGAACAGGACCACCCGCGTGATCCGCTCTCTCGCGGCGCGAAGATACGCATAGGCCGTTGCCGCCACCGGGCCCGAATAGACGTAGCCGGCGTGGGGCGCGATGATGGCCTTGGGAACGGCGCGGTCTTCCTCCGGCTCGCCGGCCCTGTGGGCGGCTTCCTCCAGATGCGCCAGGACCGCGGCGCGGAGTGCCGCCCCGTCGCCGGGATAGAAAGAGCCGGCGACCGCCGCCGGCCGGACCAACACCATGGCTCCCGCCCAGATCTTCAGGAATGAATGGTACGATCTTACGTAGGTTCTGGTGAACGGCCTGTAAAGGGACGCGCCGATACGGCCGGGCGGGGAAACGGCGTTTCCGGGCGTGGACTCTAAGCGTGGACTGCGGGCTTGGACTGCGGCCATGGACTTGAACGGCCAAGCCTATCCGCCCATGTGGATGAAGAGGGTACCCCAGATGCGAATCCATTTTATGGAACCGGTTCGGCTCGCTTGGTCCGGCAGACGCGAACCGCGCCCGGGAAAACGGCCATGACCAAGAAAAACGCGACCCTTTCCTCCGCCGACGCGGTGCCGGGGCGGTTCTGGCACAAGACCGAGGATGGGCACATCCAGTGCGACATCTGCCCCCGGCTGTGCAAGCTGAACGAGGGCCAGCGGGGGCTTTGCTTCGTGCGGGCGCGTCTTGGCGACCGGATCGTGCTCACGACCTACGGGCGCTCCAGCGGCTTCTGCGTCGACCCGATCGAGAAGAAGCCTTTGAACCACTTCCTGCCGGGCACGCCGGTGCTCTCCTTCGGCACGGCGGGGTGCAACCTCACCTGCAAGTTCTGCCAGAACTGGGACATCAGCAAATCGCGCGAGATGGATCGGCTGATGGACCGGGCGACGCCGGAAGTGATCGCGCGCGCGGCGCAGAAACTCGGCTGCCGGTCGGTCGCGTTCACGTATAACGACCCGGTCATCTTCCACGAATATGCGATCGACGCCGCCATCGCCTGCCACGCGCTTGGGCTGAAGACCGTGGCGGTCACCGCGGGCTATGTCTGTCCCGAACCGAGGGCGGAGTTCTACCGCCACATGGACGCGGTCAACGTGGACCTCAAGGCCTTCACCGAAGACTTCTACCGCCGCATCTGCACGGCGGAGCTGGGCGCGGTCCTCGACACGCTTAAATACATCAAGCGCGAAACCAAGACCTGGATCGAGATCACGACCCTCCTCATTCCCGGCGAGAACGATTCCGACGCCGAGATCGACGCCATGACGAAATGGGTGGCGGAGAATCTCGGTCCCGACGTGCCGCACCATTTCAGCGCCTTCCATCCCGAATGGAAGATGATGGACCATGCGCCCACGCCCGCCTCGACATTGACCAACGCGCGGGCCATCGCGATGAAGAACGGCCTGCGCTATGTCTACACCGGCAACGTCAACGACCCCGCCGGCGGCAGCACCTACTGCCACAACTGCGGCCAGCTCCTGATCGAGCGCGACTGGTACGAGCTCGGCCGATGGAACCTGACCGCGGAAGGGCGCTGCAACGCCTGCCAGACGCCGGTTGCCGGCGTCTTCGAGGCACAGGCCGGCGGCTGGGGCCGGGCGCGACGCCCGGTGCGGCTGTCCGATTTTCGCGCCGCCTGACGCGGCCCGCGCGAAGCCCGCCGTTCGATCCCGATTTCGTCGGCATTTGAGGCGAATCCCGCGCGAATCGCGTGCGAATCCCGCTCTCCGTTAACGCGCGTTTATCCCTGATCGAAGATTATGTCCCGCATGGCCCGCTTGTGCGTGTCGCCCGGCGCGACATGTCGCTGCGAGCGGGCCCAACCGGCCGAAACGAGCCGAACGGATCGAAAAACGGGAACAAGCGGAGCGAGCGTGTGCGGGAACCGACCGACGAGTTTGAACGGCATAAACTCCCGACTCAGAATCTGGAGGCTTGGGGAATGATCGGCGAAGGGCAGGGCCACGGCATCCTGGGACCCGTCTTGCGGCGCGCGGCCTATTTGGTCGCCATGGGCGTGTCGGTTTTCCTGTCCCAGGGCTTTCTAGGCGACTTGTCCTCGCCCCTCGGCGGCGCCGAGCAGGCGCAGGTCCGCACCTCTGCCCACGCGCAGGCGGCGCGGAACGGCCGGCGCATGGGAGACCAAGGCCTCCGTGAGATGACGTTTCGCGCCGGCGCGGGCGGGCATTTCCTGATCGAGGCCAGCGTCAACGGCGAGGACGTGCCGTTCATCCTCGACACCGGGGCGAGCGAAATCGTGCTCGGCAGCGACATGGCGCGCGGGCTCGGCTTCGATCCCAAAACGCTTCGCTATACCGAGCGATTCCAGACCGCGAACGGCCTTGCGATGGGCGCGCGTGTGACGCTGCGGGAACTGCGCATCGGGACCCTCAGTCTCTACGACGTGCCGGCGACGATCATGGCCCAGCCGATGCCGATCTCGCTTCTGGGCAACACATTCCTCGCACGGCTTTCGGGCCACGAAGTCCACGACGGCAAGCTCACGATCTACTGGTAGTAGCCCCGCCGCTGCCTTCGGGTGGCGGTTCGCGAGCAAGAGTGCCAAAGGGGCGCGCGCACCCTTCCGCCCCAACCTCTCTCCCGCCTAGAATGATCCAAGCCACGGGAAACGACCCGCGGCCCAAGGAACATGCCCATTCGGGAGGGCGGCCATGGAATTGATGGAAGGGATCCGCACGCGCCGCTCGGTGCGCGCCTATACGGGTGAGAAGCTCGACCGCGCCAAGCTCGACGCGCTGCTTGACGCGGCGATCCTCGCGCCGAGCAGCATGAACTCCCAGCCGTGGGCCTTCGCCGTGGTGCAGGACGCCGCGCGCCTTTCGCGCTATTCCGAGAACGCGAAGGCCGTGCTCTTGGAACTGGCGGCGTCCGATCCCCGGATCGCGCATTATCGCGACCGCCTCTCGGACCCCGAATTCGACATCTTCTATGGCGCCGGAACCCTGATCGCGATCTGCGCCGACCGCGCGTGGGCGAACGCGGTGGCGGATTGCTATCTCGCCGGCCAGACCCTGCTGCTCGCGGCCCACGCAATGGGGCTCGGCGCGTGCTGCATCGGATTCGCCAGGCCCTATCTGAACGAGCCCGAGGTGAAAGCCGAGCTTTCTATTCCGAGTGGGTACGAGGTCGCGCTTCCGATGATCGTGGGCGTGCCGGCGGGCGCGCCGGCCGCCGTTTCGCGCCGGCCGCCGAAGATCCTGTCGTGGCTGAACTGAGGAGGGCCGCCATGTGTCCCGCGCCGCTTCCGCTCCGCGTCGAATGCGTCCCGGACGAACGGGGCGAGGAAATCCCGCGCCGCTTCTTCTTCGGCGAACGGGCGGTCGACGTGTCGGAAGTGCTCGACTCGTGGATCGGCGATGGCCACCGCTATTTCAAGCTGCGGGTCGACGAAGCCACCTATGTGCTGCGCGAAGACGAGCTGGGCCGGACCTGGGAGCTGGTGATGTTCGAGCGCGGGCCGCGCTGAGCGCCGGCGCAGGGCGAGCCCGCGGGAGGGGCCCCATGGCGAAGCCGAAGGACAGAACCGTCTGGCTGGTGGACGAGAAGCTGGATTTCCGCGGCAGCCCGCCGCCGAAATTCTTCTACATCGTCGGATCGGTCGAGCGTTCGGGCAGCACGGTGTTCTGCAACCGGCTCTGGCAGACCGGAATCCTCGGGGCGCCCGGCGAGTACTTCAATTTCCATACCATCATGGTGCAGATGATGGTCCGGCTCGGCGTATCGAGCCTGGACGATTACATCAGCCGTCTGTGCGCGGTGCGCACCTCGCCCAACGGCGTGTTCGGAATGCAGCTGCACTGGCCGCACCTGCAATTCCTCGACCTGGCGACGCGCCGCGCCGACACCCCGAACATCCGCTGGATTCTCCTCGACCGCCGCGACCACGTGGCCCAGGCCGTTTCGTTCGCCAAGGCCTATCAGACCAGGCAATGGACCAGTCTGACCGAGCCCGCGGACGCGCCGGCCTACAGCTTCAAGACCCTGCGGATCTGCCATGGCCAGCTCAAGGAGCACCGGAAGAGCTGGCAGAGTTTCGGCCGGCGGCTGAAGACCAAGCCGGCGCTGATCTTCTACGAGGATTTCATCACGGCGCCCGATGCCGCCGCCGAGCGGGTCGTGACGTGGCTCGGATTTCCCGAAACGCCCGTTGCCTCGGTCTCCCTTCCCGAAGTCAAGCGGCAATCCGACGCGACCAACGCCGAATGGGCGGAACGATTCCGCCGCGACGCCGAGCGCGAAGGCTATGCGCTGTGAGCGGGGCGCGGCAGGCATCTGAGCACCCCGGCGAAACCGGAGCGCGCGGTGCAAACGCGCTTCTGTTGGGAGCGGTGGCCCAACACGACCGTCTGCCGCGTGTCGGTGCAATGGTGGGCGCTGCAGGGATTGAACCTGCGACCCCTGCCGTGTGAAAGCAGTGCTCTCCCGCTGAGCTAAGCGCCCGACTCTTCGAATGCGCCGGCGTTGCTCCGGCGCCGGTTCCGGTTGCCCGGCATGGCGCCGGACCGAAACCATGAAGGCCCCGTACTTAAGTCCGCGGGCCCGTGCCTGTCAAGGAACGCCGGCCGCCGATCCGGCGCGTCAGAGACCCTCGAGCGCGCCGATCAGATCGGCGAAATCGTCGATCAGCCGGTCGGCCCCCAGGCTCTCCACCGGAACGGTCGAATAGCCGTAGGTGACGCAGACCGAGGGCACGCCCAATCCCCGGGCCACGTTCACGTCGTTGCCGCTGTCTCCCACCATGACGGCGGAGCCCGGAACCGCCCCGAGCCGCTCCAGCGTGTGGGCCAGATGCCTGGGGTCGGGCTTGAGGGCCGGCGCACTTTCGCCCCCCACCAGCGCCCCGAAGAAGCCCGAGAGTTCGAGCGCGTCCAGGATGGCGCGGGCCGGCCGGTCCGGCTTGTTGGTGCACACCGCGAGCGCGAATCCGGAGCGGTGCAACCGTTCCAGCGTCTCCACGACGCCGGCGAACGGGCGGGTGCGCAGGACCGGGTGGGCTTCGTAGATCGCCAGGCAGCGCTTGGCGAAGACCTCGACGTCGCCCGGAGAAGGTGGCTCGCCCCCCGCCGAAAGCGCCCGGGCCACCAGATTGCGCATCCCGTCCCCAATCATGGGCCTGACGCTTTCAAGGGTGAGCGCCGGGCGGCCGAGCTCGACGACCAGCGCGTTGACGGCGTCGGCGATGTCGGGGGCGGAGTCGATCAGCGTCCCGTCGAGGTCGAAAACCACGACGGACCGGCCGTTGGCCCCAGCTACAGGTTGTGAAAACTTTGGAAACAATTCGTGAGTAGAATTAAAACTCGGCTTGGCCGAAAAGGCGTTATCGCTCTAAGGTCGCGCCCACTGGCATTTTTGCACCACCCCTATATGTAATGGGCCCCATGTCAAAGCGCAAAGCCGCCGCCCTGATTCTTGCCGCCGGCAAGGGCACGCGCATGAAGTCGGACCGGCCCAAGGTCCTCCATCCCCTGGCCGGCCGGCCGATGATCGGCCACGTGCTGGACACCGTCGCCGCGCTTTCGCCAAGCCACGCGCTGGTGGTGGTCGGCCCCGGCATGGAGGAGGTGGCACGGTCGGTCACGCCCATGCCCTGCGTCGTCCAACCCCGGCAGCTCGGCACCGCCGATGCGGTGAAGACGGGGCTCGCCTCGCTGGGCGCGTTCGCGGGCGACGTGCTGATCCTCTATGCCGACACGCCGCTGCTGACGGCCGAAACGCTGGAGCGGATGCTGGCGGAGCGCGCCGGGCCTCAAGCGCCCGCCATCGTGGTGCTCGGCTTCCGGCCCGGCGGCGGCGAATACGGGCGGCTCATCACGGGGCCGGGCGGTGTGCTGGAGGCCATCGTCGAGCACCGCGACGCGACGCCGGAACAGCGGGCGATACCGCTCTGCAACTCCGGCGTCATGGTCGTGGACGGGGCGAAGCTGCCGGAGCTGCTGGCCAAGGTCGGGAACAAGAACGCCAAGGGCGAATACTACCTGACCGACATCGTCGGCATCGCGCGGGGGGCAGGGCTCCGCTGCGCCTATATCGAGGCCGGTGCGGAGGAGCTGCTGGGCATCAACTCCCGGGCCGAGCTGGCCCAAGCGGAATCCGCGCTTCAGGCGCGGCTGAGGCGCCTAGCGATGGAAGACGGCGCGACGCTGACCGACCCGGCGAGCGTGTTCTTCAGCTTCGACACGAAATTGGGGCGCGACGTGACGGTCGGGCCCAATGTGATGTTCGGCCCCGGCGTGACGGTCGAGGACGGCGCCGAGATCCGGGCCTTCAGCCATCTCGACCACGCCCACGTGGGGCGGCGCGCCGTCATCGGGCCGTTCGCGCGGCTTCGCCCGGGAGCGGAAATCGGGACCGACGCCCATGTCGGCAATTTCGTCGAGATCAAGAATTCGACGCTGGGCCAATCGGCCAAGGCCAATCACCTGAGCTACATCGGCGATGCGCATATCGGGCCGCGGGCCAACATCGGCGCCGGCACCATCACCTGCAATTACGACGGCTACGAGAAAGCGACGACCGAGATCGGCGCCGGCGCCTTCATCGGCTCGAACACGGCGCTGGTCGCCCCGATCAGAGTGGGCGAGGGCGCGATCGTCGGCGCCGGCAGCGTGATCACCCGCGACGTGGAGCCGAACGCGCTCGCCGTCGCCCGGGCCGAACAGACCAACCGGCCCGGCTGGGCGGCCGAGTTCCGGGCCTGGAAGGAATCGGCCAAGCGCGGGGCGGCCTCGGTCCTGGCCAAGACCAAAGCCAAGGTGAAGGCTCAGGGCAGGAAGAAGGGCTGAACGCCATGTGCGGGATCGTCGGCATCATCGGCAAGGGGGAGGTCGCGCCCTTGCTCGTCGAGGGGCTGCGGCGCCTCGAATACCGGGGCTACGATTCGGCCGGCATCGCCACGCTGGTGAACGGGCAGATCGAGCGCCGCCGCGCCGAAGGCAAGCTCGTCAATCTGGAGGCGCGCCTCAAGGAGCAGCCCGTCTCGGGCCGGATCGGCATCGGGCACACCCGCTGGGCGACCCACGGCGCCCCCAACGAGCGCAACGCCCATCCCCACGCGACCAAGCGGGTGGCCGTGGTCCACAACGGCATCATCGAGAACTTCCGGCAATTGAGGGCCGAGCTCGAGGGCAAGGGCCACAGCTTCCAGACCGAGACCGATTCCGAGGTCATCGCCCACCTGATGACGGACCTGATCGAAAGCGGCCTGTCGCCGCAACAGGCCACGCCCATCGCGCTCGGCCGCTTGGAGGGCGCCTTCGCACTCGGCATGATCTTCGCGGGCGAGCCCTCGTTCCTGATCGCCGCCCGGCGCGGCAGCCCGCTCGCCATCGGGTTCGGTGACGGCGAGATGTATCTCGGCTCCGACGCGTTGGCCCTGGCGCCGCTCACCCAGAAGATCTGCTATCTCGAGGAGGGCGACTGGGCCGTCATCACCGCGACCGGCGCCAAGATCTTCGACCGCGAAGGAAACGAGGCGCGCCGCGAGATCACGTTGACGGCGGCCTCCGGTGCCGCCATCGGCAAGGGCAATTTCCGGCATTTCATGCTGAAGGAGATCTACGAGCAGCCGGCGGTCATCGGCGACACGCTGAAGAGCTACATCAATCCGTTGTCGCGGACCGTCGAGCTTCCGCCGCTGCCCTTCGACTGGAAGCAGGTGCCGAAGGTCACGATCGTCGCCTGCGGCACGTCGTTCTATGCCGCGCTGGTGGCGAAATATTGGTTCGAGCGGCTGGCGGGATTGAGCGTCGAGGTGGATATCGCGTCCGAGTTCCGCTACCGCGGGGCGCGGCTCCCGGAAGGCGGCGTCGCGCTCTTCATCTCCCAGTCGGGGGAGACCGCGGACACGTTGGCGGCGCTGCGTTACGCCAAGAGCCAGAAGCAGCACATCCTCACGATCGTCAACGTGCCCGGCAGCAGCATGGCCCGCGGCTCGGACGCGGTCCTGCCCACCCACGCCGGGCCCGAGATCGGCGTCGCGTCCACCAAGGCGTTCACCACCCAGCTCATCGTGCTGGCCTGCCTGGCCATCGGCGCGGCCAGGGCCAGGGGCGCCATCGATCGCGCCCGCGAGGCGGCGCTCACCGTGGCGCTGACGGAGGTGCCGGCCCGCGTTGCCGAGGTGCTGAACCACGATGAGCGGCTGCAGCACGTCGCGGTCCGGGTGGCGGAGGCGCGGGACGTGCTTTACCTCGGGCGGGGCACCGGCTACCCGATCGCCATGGAAGGGGCGCTCAAGCTCAAGGAGATCTCCTACATCCACGCCGAGGGCTACGCCGCCGGCGAGATGAAGCACGGGCCCATCGCGCTCATCGACGAAACCGTGCCGGTGATCGTGATCGCGCCGTCGGACGAGCTGTTCGACAAGACGGCGTCCAACATGCAGGAGGCGATCGCCCGGGGCGCCAGGGTCATCTTCTTCAGCGACCGCGAGGGCATCAACAGGCTGGGCGACGCCGCCGAGGCCAGCATCGAGCTTCCCGCCGTCGATCCCTTCGTGGCGCCCATCCTCTACGCCATCCCGGTGCAGCTCCTGGCCTATCACACCGCGGTCCTGAAGGGGACCGACGTGGACCAGCCCCGGAACCTGGCCAAGTCCGTCACCGTCGAGTAGGCCGGACCACCCTTTTTTCCCGTCCTTGCACCGCGGAGCCGTCCCGGGGAGCGCCGCCACCGTTCCGGCGCGGACCCGTGCGGCACCCGTCAGGCCGCTTTCCCCAATAAAAACAAACTTCTGGACTCAGTGCATAAAAAAACATAAAAATGCACAAAATAGGCGGCTGGCATTAAGGCCTCGAGAACGACCGACAGGCCACCGCATGAAGGCCCGCGAAAACGGGCCGTGGGGAATACGGGGGCAGGACGTGAGGGGAGCACCGACGACGGCATGGCGGTCCGCGGCGACCGCTGCCTTGAGCGCTGCGGTGTCCGGTGTGGTCGTTTTGGGCGGAGTCTCGGGGGCGCCGCGGGGGGCGGCCGCGGCCGAGGACCAGGTGCCGGAATTCCGGCTCGGCGAGGTGGTGGTGACGGGCAAGGAGGAGCGCGTCGTCGAGCAGGCCACCACGGTGAGCGAGGTCACCGCGGAGGAGATTCGCGCCAAGGGCGCGCGCACGCTGAACGAGGCGCTCGACCTCTTGCCCGGCCTCTTCATCCGCGTCGGCGGCGACGGCACCCCGCGCATGGACGTCCGGGGCATGCGCACCCGCAACGTCATGCTGCTGGTGGACGGCGTGCCGGTCAACTCGACCTTCGACAACCAATGGGACCCGACGCTCGTCCCGGTCGAGAACATCGCCCGCATCAAGGTCTCGCGCGGCCCGAATTCGATTCTCTACGGCGACGGGGGCAACGGCGGCGTCATCAACATCATCACCAAGAAGGGCGAGAAGACGCCCCACGGGTCGCTCTCGGCCGAATATGGCCAGGGCCCGACGCGGCTGGTGCGGGGGTCCGCGGGCGCCGGCACCGACGATGTCGACGCGTTCGTGAGCGGAAGCGTGTACGACCAGAACGGATTCCCGCTTTCCGACGGCTTCACGCCTACGGCGGCCGAAAACGGCGGCACGCGGATCAACAGCGACCGCGAGCGCAGGAACGCGTACGGCAATCTGGTCTACCGGCCCGACGACATGACGGAGATCGGGTTGTCGGCGAGCTATACCCGCGGGAAACACGGCCTGCCGCCCGTGACCAACTTCAGCGCCTCCGACCCCTTCACCAAATCGGCGAAATTCGACCGCGTCGAGCCCGACGTGGGATACTCGGCGCAAGTCGGCATCACGCACGATTTCGAGATGCCGCTCCAGCTCAGGAGCTGGATCTATATGAACGAGCTCGCCGAGGTGACGAACCGGTACGACGACGTGACCTTCAGCAGCCAGGTGAAGAACAATGCTTTCCACGCGCACTCGCTGGCGCAGAACTACGGCGGCGCGGTGCAGCTGGCCTACGACATGGGCGCGTGGGGCCACGCCACGCTGGCCTTCAACGGCCGGCAGGAGCATTTCGACTCGCAGAATGACAAGGTTCAGATCAAGGCTGGGAAGAAGAAGACCATCGTCACCATCGAGAATTCGAACTTCGAGGCGTTCTCGACCGGCCTGGAATACGAGGTGCGGCCGATGGACGGGCTCGGCGTCGTGCTCGGCTTGGGCAAGGAATTTCAGAGCCGCGACGGCGGAACATCCGATGAGGACATGACCTATATCGTCGGCGCCACCTACGATGCGACCGACACCACCCGTCTCCACGCCTCCCACGCCAAGAAGATCCGCTTCCCGTCGCTCAAGGAGCTCTTCGACGGCGACGCCGCCAATCCCAATCTGGTGACCGAGCGCACCTTCCACTACGAGGTTGGCGTCGAGCAGACCGTGCCCGATTGGGACACGACCTTCGGAGCGACCCCCTTCATCGTTTTCGCCGAGAACTTCATCGAGAAGAATTCGGCCGGCGTCTACTCGAACTTCCAGAATTACCGCTTCCGCGGCGTGGAGGTGACGGCCGTCAACCGCTCGATCAAGCACCTGTTGCTGTCGTTCGGATACACCTATCTCGACTCGGTCGACCTCTCTTCGGGCCGCCACCACGACGATCTGCAGTTCCGCCCACGCCACAAGGGCTCGGTCGAAGCGCGCTACGACTTCGGGTGGGGGCTTTCGGCGTATCTGTCCTATCTGCTGGTGGCCGAGCAGAAGTTCTACACCGACGACGATTTGCAGCAGAAAAAGGCGCCGGATTACAACCTGGTCGCGATCAAGGTCATGCAGGAGATCGTCCCCGGCCGCCTCGACGCCTATGTGCGTGTTGACAACCTGTTCGACGTGAATTACGAGCAAGCCTACGGCCTGCCGCAGGCGGGCCGCATCGTCTATGTGGGGGCCGATGCCAAATTCTAAGCCGATAGCGAACGCCGCGCCCGTGACCTGGGCCGGAACCTGGGCCGAAACCTGGAAGGCGGTACGCCTGTCCGAGGTCCTATTCCTGATCGCGATGGCGCTGCTGATCGTGATCGGGAAGGCATTGTTCCACCGCCATTTGCACGTTCCCGGCCACACCTCCCTGTTCGTCGTCTTCTTCGTCCTCATGGCCAAGGGCGGCGTGCCGCGGGCGGGAAGCGGCGCCCTGGTTGGTTTATTCGCCGGGTCCCAGTGGCTCCTGACCGGATTGGCCGCCGAGGGGCCGCTTTCGATCCTCACCTTCATCATTCCGGCGGCGGTCATCGACGGGCTCTGCGTCCTGCTGCCTTCGGCGCCGCGCAAATTCCTGCCCGCGGCCCTGGTGGGCGCCGTGGCCGGGTTCTCGCGGGTCGTCGGCCTGATCCCGGGCGAGATGGCGGCCGCGGCGGACCCTTGGATCGTGATCCACAGCCTGGCGATCAAGAGCCTGGCGGGCCTGGCCTTCGGCATCGCGGGGGCGGTGCTGGTCCCGACCCTCGTGCGCAGGCTGGATCGCAGCGGTATACTGCCCCGCTAGGACCCGCCGCCGGGCGGGCCGCGGGGACAGGTCGGCATGCGCGTTTACCTCGGATTCGACGATACCGACGTGCTGGATGCCGAGATGGGCACCGGCAAGCTGGTGCGCCTGCTGGAAGACAAGCTGCCCCAGGGCGCCAGTCTCTGGGGCGTCGTGCGCCATCAGCTCCTGTTCGACCGGCGCATCCCCTTCACCTCGCACAACAGCTCGGCCTGCGCCGTCGTGGACGCGCCCGAGTCCCTCGATCTCTCCGGACTGATCGCGATTGCCGCGGCGCATGTCGAGGAATTCGCCTGCGACGGCTCGGATCCCGGCCTGTGCGTGGCGCGGGCCGACCGGAACCTGGCGCCGCTCGTGCGCTTCGGCCGCGCCTGCACCCACAGCATCATGACCCAGGACGAGGCCAGGGAAGCCGCTGCCGCGGTGCATCTCTCGGGGCACGGGGGCACGCGGGACGGCATCATCGGCGCCGCCGCGGCGGTGGGGTTGACCGCGTTCGGCTGGTGCGGCCGGTTCATCGAGTTCCGGGGGGAGTTCAGCGGCGAACTCGGCCGTCTGCGCGATTTCCCCGACCTGGTTTCGGTGAGCGACCTCGACCGGTCTGGCATCGGCGTGGTGTCGGTCGATAGGGACGCGACGGTTCCCGCGCCCGGTGACTTGGTGGATACCGGCGGCTGGCTCCGGCCCAGGCTGTGGGCGGGCGCGCCGGTGCTTCCCGTCACCTCCGATGGCGCCGGCCTCTGGCGGACCGTGGGCCGCAAGGAGCGGAGCGAGAAGCCGGACGGCGGGAAGCATAAGGAACCGAAGCGGCCCCTCGTCCCCGCGGGCACCTGATCCTGCCGCCTGTCGGCCGGCCGCATTCGCGGCCCGGCGCTCTTGCCGCTGGCATCGTTCCGCCGGCGCGCCGCCGTGCTATACTCGCGGCTCCCGCCACCTAACGGTCAGTATCAGGGAGTGACGGATGGACCTTCGCGAGCGCGCCCTTTTCCGCCAGCACGCCTTCATCGACGGGGCCTGGGTCGACGCGGCGTCGATGAAAGCTTACGGCGTCCACAACCCGGCCAACGGCGAGCGCATCGGCTCGGTTCCGGACATGGACGAAAACGATGCGCGGCGCGCCATCGAGGCGGCGAACGCCGCCTTTCCCCTGTGGCGCACCAAGACCGCCAGGGACCGCGCCCAGATCCTGCGGCGCTGGTTCGACCTCATGATGGCCCATCACGAGGACCTGGCGCGCATCATGACCATCGAGCAGGGAAAGCCCCTGGCGGAATCGCGGGGCGAGATCGCCTACGCCGCCTCGTTCGTCGAATGGTTCGGCGAGGAGGCCAAGCGCGTCTACGGCGAGACCATCCCCGAGCCGAGCCCGGACCGCCGCCTCCTGGTGGTGAAGGAGCCGGTGGGCGTGGTGGCCGCCATCACGCCGTGGAATTTCCCGTCCGCTATGATCACGCGCAAGTGCGCGCCCGCGCTCGCTGCCGGATGCACCGTGGTGGTGAAGCCGGCGGAGCAGACGCCCTATTCGGCCCTCGCCTTGGCCCACCTCCTCGAGCAGGCGGGCGCGCCCAAGGGCGTGTTCAACGTGGTCACGGCGGCCGACCCGCGCGGCATCGGCGCCGAGTTCACCGGCAATGCGATCGTGCGCAAGATTTCCTTCACCGGATCGACCGAGGTGGGGAAGCTCCTCTACGAACGCTCGGCCAAGACGGTGAAGAAGCTTTCGATGGAATTGGGCGGCAACGCGCCGTTCATCGTCTTCGACGACGCCGACCTGGACGCCGCGGTCGAAGGCGCGATGGCCTCCAAATACCGGAACTCGGGCCAGACCTGCGTGTGCGCCAACCGGTTCCTCGTCCACGACCCGGTCTACGAGGCCTTCGCCGCCAAGTTCCGCGACGCGGTCAAAGGGCTCAAGCTCGGCAACGGGCTGGAGCAGGGCGTGACCCAGGGGCCGCTGATCGACGAGAACGCGCTCGCCAAGGTCGAGCGCCTGGTGGCCGACGCGAAGAAGAAGGGCGCGCGCGTCGTCTCGGGCGGGCGGCGCTCCGATCTGGGCGGCACGTACTACGAGCCGACGTTGCTCGCCGACGTGAGCGACGACATGGCGCTGGCGACGGAAGAGATCTTCGGCCCGGTGGCGCCCCTGTTCCGTTTCCGCACCGAGGACGAGGCGATCGCGATGGCGAACGACACGCCGTACGGGCTTGCCTCCTATTTCTACAGCCGGGACGTGGGGCGTGTGTGGCGGGTGGCGAACGGCCTCGAATACGGGATCGTCGGAGTCAATGTCGGCATCATCTCGGTCGAATCGGCGCCCTTCGGCGGCATGAAGGAATCGGGCCTGGGCCGCGAGGGCTCCCACTACGGCATCGACGAATTCCTGGAGGTGAAATACATCGCCATGGGCGGGATCGACCGGTGACGCGCCGCGCCATGGGCGTGAAGGAGGGGCGCATATGCCCAAGTACGACTACGACCTGATCACCATCGGCGCGGGGTCGGGCGGCGTGCGCGCCAGCCGCATGGCCGCGCGTTTCGGGGCCAAGGCCGCCATCGCCGAAGACTCCCGGGTGGGGGGAACCTGCGTCATCCGCGGCTGCGTGCCCAAGAAGCTGCTGGTCTACGGCTCCCATTTCGCCGAGGAGTTCGAGGACGCCCGCGCCTTCGGCTGGGACGCGCACATGCCCCATTTCGACTGGGCGACGCTCGTCGCCAACAAGGACCGCGAGATCGACCGCCTCAACGGCGTCTACATCAAGCTGCTGCACGATTCGGGGGTCGCCATCCACCAGGGCCGAGCGCGATTCGTCGACGCCCACACGGTCCGGATCGGCGAGCGGGCGTTCACGGCCGAAACCATCCTCGTCGCCGCCGGGTCGCGCCCGTCGGTCCTCGACATTCCCGGCGCCGAGCACGCCATCACCTCGAACGAGGCCTTCCATCTGCCGAAGTTTCCTCGCCGCGTCGTCATCGTGGGCGGCGGCTACATCGCGGTCGAGTTCGCCGGCATCTTCCGCGGGCTGGGAAGCGAGGTGATCATCGTCATCCGCGCCGAGGACCTGCTCAACGGATTCGACGACGATGTGCGCGTGGCGCTGGCCCAGGAAATGCGCAAGAAGGGCATCGAGATCCACACCCGCACCAAGCCGGTCTCCATCCGCCGCGACGAGGCGGGCGTGACCCTGATGACCGATCATGGGGCGGAGATTTCGGGCGACGCCGTCATGTTCGCGACCGGGCGCGTCCCCAACACGGAGGATCTCGGCCTCGAGGACGCGGGCGTGGAGACGACCGAGACCGGCGCGGTCAAGGTGGACGAATATT
>JBAVNO010000112.1:0-2702 GCA_049691095.1 Alphaproteobacteria bacterium
GGCGCGCGTTCCGTCGGCCTTGATACCGCACCGCTCCCGGATCGGCCGACGGCCTCGCGTTCATCCGTCCTCGTGCGCTGGGCGGCGGCGTTGGGCCGGCTTTCGCGGCGCAGGCCGGTCCTCGGCGGCGCGATTCTTCTTTTGACCGTCAGCCAGATCGCGATCATCGCCCTGGCCGGTCAGAGCCATCGGGTCATCCAGAAGGACCGGTCCTTCCTCGTCAAGGAAATCGACATCACGGCCGGCGACGAGGTGCAGTTCAGCAACGAAGACCAGTTTCTCCATCAGATTTACGTCGCCTCCGGCGACCTAGACTTCGACTCCGCGGAGCAACCGCCGGGCCAGGTCATTTCGATCACCTTCCCGAAACCGGGAACCTATCAGGTCCGCTGCCATATCCATCCCAAGATGTTGTTGGTCGTTAACGCCAAGGAGCCGTGATCCGCGAACGTCCCCTGTTGGCCGCCTTGGCCGGCCGCAAGGCGTTCCATCCAAAGAGACGTCACGGCCCGGAGCCACAGAGGCCCGGAGACCCGGAGCCCCAGAAACCCAGAGGCACCGGTCCGGCGCTTGGCGCACGGCGGCGGCGACTCCGGGTTACGTGGGTAACGAATTTTTAAGCATAACCAGTTTTTAAGCATTTCAAATCAATTCTGGCAGATAGACGCGACCCCATGTACACGCGCCGCGCGCACGCGCCGGCCCATGGAGTTTGAGCATCGGTCATGCTGCGGTTGCCCCTTCGAGGTTCGATCGGCGCCAAGATATTCGGCGCCTTCATCGCCATCAGCCTCATAACGGCGCTGCTGGGCGGCTACGGATTCTACGTTCTCTCCCAAGCCGGCAATATCGTCGTCGACACCTACGACCGGCCGCTCATGGCGATCAACTACGCCCGGTCGGCGAGCCTGACCTTCGCGCTCATGGAAAACCAGCTGCTGCGGCGTTCGTCGGCCGCACCCGCCGATCGCACCGCCATCGACCGCAACCTCGATTCGCTCACGGTCAGCTTCTTCGAAGACCTCGACGTGGCGCGCCAGCGCTCCCTGGCGGCGGACGAGGACGTCCTCATCCGGCAGATCAAAGACCTGGTCTCGCAGTGGAACCAATGGCGGCAAGGCCTGGGCCAGGGGCGCGCCAACGGCGAGTTGACCGAGTTGTCTAAGCAGATCGGCGAGCGCTTCGACCTGCTGATCGAGATGAACACGGGCTTGAGCTTCGTCGAGCGCCGCAAGGCGATCTGGGCCATTTCCCGGTTCGAAACACTGACCGTCGCGGCATCGCTGCTTGCGCTGTGTTTATCCGCCGCCATCACGCTGCTGCTGGCGCGGCGGATCGTCCGGCCGCTCACGGCCGCCGCCGTGGTGGCCGACCGCATCGCGCGGGGAGAGCTCCAGGCCCCGATCCCGGAGGGCGGACAGGACGAAACCGGGATCCTGCTCCGTTCGATGAAGGTGATGCAGGACAACATCCGCGCCATGATCGAGCGGGAAATCGCCGAGCGCCGGTCGGCGCAGCGCCGGTTCGCCGACGCGCTGGAGAACGCACGCGAGGCGATGATGCTCGTCGATGCGGACGGAAAGATCGTCCGCGCGAACAGTCAGATCGCCGACTTCTTTCCCGCCGTCGCCGACCGGCTCGTCGAAGGCGCCGACTTCGCCGACGTCTTCTCGGAGGTCGAGCGGCAGATCGCCGGCGCGAAAAGAACATATGGGGGAGAGCCCTTGTCGGCCCTGGGCGGCGAGGGGGCGCCCTTGGCGTCGGGAGGCGAATTCCGGCTGGCCGACGGAAGGTGGATCCACGTCAGCCGAAGCCCCACGCGCGACGGCGGATTCTTCCTGTTTGTCAGCAACTTCACGGAAATCAAACGGCGCGAAGAGCGCTACCGGGAGGCGAAGAAGCAGGCCGAAGCGGCGAGCGTGGCAAAAACCCGATTCCTCGCCAACATGAGCCATGAATTGCGCACCCCTCTCAACGCGATCATCGGATTTTCCGAAATCATCTCGCGCGAGCTCATCGGACGATTGGAAAATCGCCAGTATGTGCATTACGCGAAGGATATTCTGGAAAGCGGAAGCCGCCTTCTCGAGATCATCAACAACGTCCTCGATCTCGCCAAGAGCGAGGCCGGGGAGCTCATGCTCAATGCCGAAGAGGTGGACCTGGGAGCCGTATTGAGCGCCTGCGCGCAAGCGGTCACGGCACAATGCACCTCCGCCCAACTGGAATTCACGGCCCTCCTTCCCGAGTGTCCCGTCATCGTGCACGGGGAACGCCCGAAACTGCGCCAGATCTTCCTGAGCCTGTTGTCCAACGCGATAAAGTTCTCGAAGCCGGGCGGGAAGGTCACGATGTCCGCCACCGTGTCGGGCGATGCGCGGGTGCGCGTGGACGTGGCCGACACCGGAATCGGCATGCGGCCCGAGGACGTGCCCCTGGCACTGTCCGCCTTCGGTCAGATCGACAACAGCCTAGCCCGCCGCTTCGAAGGCGCGGGCCTGGGTCTCCCGCTCATCAAGGCGCTGGTCGCGCTGCACGGCGGCACGATGGCCATCGATAGCGCGCTCGACCGCGGCACCACGGTCTCGGTGATGCTTCCGACCCGGACCGCCGCCCGGGCTTCGTCTTCTCCCGTGGCGAGGGCCTCGTGATGATGGCCGCCCGCAGTCCCGCGGCCACCCGCCGGTGCCGGGCCTCGCGCC
>JBAVNO010000113.1:0-6389 GCA_049691095.1 Alphaproteobacteria bacterium
CGATCACGCCGCACAGTCCCGAGCGATCGAAAACGCCGGTGTCGAGAAGCGCGTCCGAGCGCATCAAGCCCTCGAGCCGGCCGCGAAGCGCGGGGTCGCGCCGGAACACCTCGCCGTAGCGCGCCCACGAGCCGTGGGACATGGCGGGGTCAGGGGGCGGCGGCAGACGGAACAGCCCGAGACGGCGCAGGCACGCGCGGGCGAAGACGAGGGCGAGCTGCACCGGAAACGCGAGCCTCGCGGATATGTCGGTGTTGGCGTCGGGAAGCCCCATCAGGTCCGGCGCGATGCGGTTCATCGCCCGGTGCACGGCGGCGCCGGAGGCCCGCCATTTGGGCGGCATGGAGAGGTAGAGATCGAAGATCTCGTCGTCAAAGGCGGGCGCGCGGTGGGCGACGACCGCTTCCATGGCGGTGAAGTCGGAATAGGCGTAGTGGCGGCCGAGATTGTGGAGGATGAAGGCGTCCCACGAATCGTAGGGGCTGAGCACGTCGACCTCGCGCAAGGCGGCTTCCATGGCGCGCACGCGCCGCTCGCGGAGCTCGGCCCGCACGCGCGGCGCCAGGGCGCGTTCCAAACCGGCGAGCCCGATGCCGACCCGCATGTTGCGTTCCACCGTCGCGGGCGCGCCGTCGGGGATCGCGCGCAGGCGCGGCAGCCGGGAGACCGAACCCGCCACGCGCAGCATCACGCACGGCATGTAATAGCCGCGCAGCGTGTAGTCGAGGCCGTGGCCCGACAGCAGCACGTCGTGGTCGCGGGCAAGCCCCGGCATGAGCGCGAACAGGTTGGTGGGCGCCGGGAACAGCCCGTCGGAGACGTCGGTCGCGTCATCGAAGCTGGCCGCGATGTTGGCCGGCGGATTCTCCAGGAACCTGAACGGCGCCGAGGCCATCCGGGCCGTCGCCCGGGCGATTTGCACTTCGAGATTGTCCCAGGTGCCGGCGGTGGCGCACGAGAGCGTGCGGCCTGCGGAACGCGCGGCACCCAGCATGACGCGGGCGTCGATCCCGCCCGAAAGCAGCAGCCCGTGGCGCACCCGGTCGGACGTGCGGCGCGCGACGGCGTTGCGGATCGCGGATTCGAGCCGGACGGCCGTCTCGCGATGCGAGCATTCGGGCCTGCGCCAAGCGAGACGGCGCGTCTGCGCCTCCCGGACCTGGCCGCCGCAAAACGACAGCACGCGCGCCGCGGGAAGGCTGCGGACTCCCGCATACTGGGTGTGATCGGCAAGCGTGCGCTGGTAGGACAGCAATTCCATCAGCCCCTGGGCGCTCAGGCGGCGCGGCACCGCGGCGTCTTCGAGCAAGGCCTCGAGACGGCTCGCCACCGAAAGCCGCGCGCCGTCCCGCCACACGAAAAGGGAGCGCGACGCCAGCCGGTCGGTCGCGAGCGTGACCGTCGAACGCGGCTCGTCCACCACGATGGCGGCGAACGATCCGTTGAGGTAGGCCGCCTCGTTCATGCGCCCGCCGCGGTAGAGCGCAGCAATCGCCGCGGCCGGGTCTGAGATCGGGCCGTGTGCATCGAATATCTCGCCGTCCACCAAAACCGTGACCCCGTCGGGCCCGCGCACCGGCGCCCGTTCGGATTCAAGCCGTCCGTGAAAGCTCCGCCCCGCCGCGGTCCCGGACCCCAGCGGAAGGACCGTCCGGGTCTGGCCGTAGCGGGCCATGCGCGTGGTCATGCGGGCCGCGATCGCGGGCGCATCAGGGCTTCCGGTCGAGACGCAGATTCCGCTCATGCCGGGCGCGGGGCCGACAGGCTGCGCAGCCACATCTCGACGTTGACGAGGGACCACAGGGAGGGAAGCCCCTGTCTTCGTCCGGCCCGGAACATGGACACCAGGCGCGCCAGCGCGCCCGGCCCGGCATAGGCGGCGAGCCGCGAGTCGGGCGCCGCCAACGGATCGAGGTAGCGGCCCAGCCCCTTGGGGTCGCTCAGCCATTCGTCGTAGGGAAGCCAGAGGCCGATCTTGCGGCGATGGACAAGCTCGAAGTCGAGATCGGATTCGGCGACGCGCTTCAGGAGCGGCTTGGCGACGCCGCCCGGCGCCCGAATGCGATGAGGCAGCCGGTTGACGATGCGCGCCAGCGGTAGGTGCACATAGGGCACGCGCGCCTCGACCGAGGCCGCCATCGACATCTTGTCCTGGCGCACGAGGAGGGATTCCAGATAGGCGGTCTGGTCCACGGCGAACAGGCGGTCGCGGAAATCGACGAAGCGGCGGCTCGCCGCCTCCCGCGCGCCCGGGCCCGGCACCAGGCCCGGAAACAGCCCATGAACCGCGGCGAAATCCCCGTAGACGCCGCCATAGGCCGCGGCGTCGTGGCCGCGGATCCTGCGCGCGCCCAGGAAGGGCCTGACCGGTGGCATGAGCCACCGGGGCGCGAACCGCGCCACGTGCTCCTGCAGCGCGAGCTTGCGCCAATTGGCGTAGCGCTCGTAGCCGCCGAACATCTCGTCGGCGCCCTCGCCCGTCAGCACCACCTTGGAGGCCGTGCGCAGCCGGTCGCACAGAAGCATGAGGGTGACGCAGCCGCCGTGGGGAACCGGCCCTTCCATGTGCCGGACGGCGCGGGGCAGCGCGTCGGCGAAGTCGCGACCGGTGACCGAGACCTCGTGGTGGTCGAGTCCGTAGCGCCGCACCACCATGTCGCGGAACCGGCCCTCGTCGAAGGGATGGGGTGCCAGGCTGACGCCGAACGAGGCGATGCGGCGTCCCGCCTCGCGGCTCGCGAGCGCGGCGATCAGGCTCGAGTCGACCCCGCCCGACAGTTGCAACGTATAGCCGACGTCGCTCATCAAATGGGCGCGCACCGAATCCGCCAGGGCGCCCCGCGTCTCCGTTTCCGCGGCCTCGGGGGAGAGCGAATCGTCCGCCCGCAGCGTCTCCAGCACGTCGGCGAAGCGCCGGCGCCGAATGGTTCCGCCCTGAAGCGGGATCGTGAGCGCGGTTCCGCCCGGAACCCGCTCGATCCCCTGAAGGTTGCTCAAACCGCCCGCGGCCCAGCCGAAGGTCAAGAGCTCGGAGAGCGCGGCCTCGTCCACGCGCGCCGGCACGAGGCGCAGCAAGGGGCGCATCTCGCTCGCGAGCGCCACGGTGCGCCCGGTTTCGCACAGGTAGAGCGGCTTGATGCCGAACGGGTCGCGGGCGGCGAACGCTAGTCCCCGCTCCCGGTCCACCAGCACGAAGGCGTACATGCCCTCGATCCGGTCCAGCACGCCTTCGCCCCAATGGAGATAGCCCTGAAGCAGGACCTCGGTGTCGCCCTTGGTGCGGAAGCGCGCGCCGGCCGACTCCAGCTCGCGCCGCAAATCGAGGTAGTTGTAGATCTCGCCGTTGAAGACCAGCGTGCAACGGCCCGAGGGATCGGTCATCGGCTGATCGGAGGCGTGGCCGGGGTCCATGATGGCGAGCCGGCGGAACACGAGCGCCCAGCCCGGCTCGCGCGCGCGGCCGCCCGAATCGGGGCCGCGGTGGAAGAGATCGGCGTCCGCACCCGCCAGCAGATCGTCCGGGAACGGGCGCTCCGGCTCGAAGAAGGCGGCGAAGCCGCACATCGGCCAGCGTCAATCCTCGCCCGCGAGCAGGCGGCGGAACGGCGCCCCATCGGCCGCAGCAGGCGCGCCCCGCACCGCCTCTTCGAGCTCCCGCCAATCCACCTGGGGCAGGTTGCGATGGTCATAGGTGGCGCGCACGACGCGGCAGCGCCGCGCGATCAGGTCCGCAACACCGGGCGCAAAGCCCGACAGGCCGAGGTCGATGAACACGATGGGCTTGTCGGTGCATAGCGCCTTCCAGAAGGTCGTGCTGTGCGGCCAGTCGAAGACGAAGACATCCCTGTCGGACATCACCTCCTCGAAGGTCCCGGGGTTCGTCGGCGCGACGTCGGAGAGCGGATGGCGGCGCCGGTAATACAGACCTTCGGGATGGGGCTGACACAACAGATCGACCGGCCGTTCGCGAAGCCAGCCGGCGAGCCGCATCACCCAGTCGAGATAGACGGGGTCGGGCAGCGAGGGCGGCATCAAGGTCCGGAAGCCGCACAGCGCGGTCGAGACGTAGAGAACCTTGCGGCGCCCGGCCATCCCAGGCTCCGCCGGAGGCTTCGCCGAGGCGAGTCCGGACGCGCGGCCACCGAGCCCCGCGAAAAGCGGGTTCCCGCTGTCGCCCACCACCTCGACCGCCCGCAGCGGCGCGACCATGGCGGGGCCGCCCAGGGCCCGGACGTAGGCGGCGATTCCAGGCGTGGCGACGACGAACCGCGTCGCCACGGCGAGATCGCCCAGCGCCAGCGGCTCGATGGTATCGACCAGCCCGGTGCCGCCGCCGTGGGCGAATCCTGTCACCTCGCCCCCGCGGCGCAGAACCTCGAGCGCGAGCGCGCGGGCCGGATAATAGCCCCCGTTCGCGGACCACAGCGCGCGGGGCGCACCGCGCCAATCGCGAAGAGCCGCGAGATCGTCCGCCGCGCGGCGCAGCAGCGTGACCGCCAGATCTTCGATGAGCGAGTCGAGGCGCGCGCGCAAGGGCGCATCGACTCGAAGCTTCGCGGTCACCACCTGGACCATGGCACGGGCAACGGGAGCGACGTCGAATCCGCCGCGCGCCGCCGGGCTTCGTGTCCGCAGCCGCCGGAACAGAAGGTGGGCGTGGTCGTAGCCGAGACGGACACGCCGCTCCCGCGCCACCTTCACCAGCAGATCGTTGTGGCCGACGGCGCAGGCCTCCGGCGCCAGCCATGCCGCCGCCAGACCCAGCGGCCCCGTCCACGTCCACATGCGCGCAAGCCGGCGCAACGCCGCCGCGCGCACGGGCCGCAGCGGCGCTCCTTCGACCAGAGGGGCCATGGCCGTTTCCGCCGGTGATTCGCCGCGAAGATACGAAAGCTCGGACGGACCGCCAGCCAGATGCACTCCGGTCGCGGCCTCGCCCTCCAGGCACTTCGCGGCGAGGATGAGGGCTCCCGCCCGCGAGAGGATGAGGGGCGCCGCGAGCAGCGCCGCGGCCCTCGCCTCGCCTTCGGGCAGCGTTCCCAGGAACGCAATCAGCGAGCGCGACGCACCGAGGACGACGGGGCCGAATTCGCTCGCAGGCACCGGCCAGGCGACGTTGTCGCGCCAGCCCGGATTCCGGTCGGCGGTTTCGAGGTCGAATGGAACCCGGCGCTGGGTAGCGCTGACGCTCACAGGCTGAAGACGGGCGGACATGACGAAGCGTTCGCCTAGCGCGCTACTGCGAGGATCGGGGCGGAGGTGTGTGTGCGGGTCATGGCTTGCGGAAAAGCCACCAGTTGACGTTGTCCAGCCCAGTCGTGCGCTTCCAGAAGAAACCGTCGGCGACGTATTCGAGATCCGGGAACTGGTCGAGCCACAGCGACCCGTAGTCGCGCTTGAACAGCATGTCGTCGAAGCCGCGATAGGGCACGGTCTGGGTCTTGGGGGCGAAGTATTCCGCGGTCAGGATGAACCGGCGGCTGACGCGGTGGATCTCGCGACAGGCCTGAAGGATTTCGTGCTCGGGTACGTGGATGAGGACGGTGAGCGTGAACACGAGGTCGAACCGGCCGTCGGGAAACGGCAGGGCGGTGGCAACCGCGTCATGGACATGGGATTGCGGCACGACGCCGTCGGCGACCAGCGTGTCGCGGGCGCGCGGGTTGGGCTCGACCGCGAACAGCTCGGCCGGCGTGATGCGCCGCAGCGCGCGCAGATTGTGACCCACGTTGGCGCCGACTTCGAGCACCGATTGCGGCGGATGCCCCGTCATGGGAGCGAGCATCGCCGTGAACGCGCGGGCGATCCGCTGGATCTTTTCTTCGGTCACGGCGTTGCGTTCGATGTAGGCGTCACCGAACGCGCCGCGCCAGCGCGAGACTTGCGTTTCGTCACTCATCTCAGGGGTCGACTCCTTCTGTAAAACGGCCGAAGCCGGAGCGGCGGTCCTTCACGCGGTGCAATCCGCAATCCCCGCGCGGCGCGCCTTCCACAGCGCCAGCTCCAGATCTTCGGCGACGTTGATGTCGGTCGAACGCGACGGCGGCATGACGTGGCCGCGCAGGCCCGGCCCGTAGAACGTGCGAAAGCGCCGGAAGGCCGCGACGTTCGCGGCATAGGTCGAGCCGTTGGACACGACCAGGTCCTTGTGGCGGCGGATACCGCCGTGGATCATCTCCGCCCACATCGGTTCGAGTGAACCGCCCGGCGCCGGACGCAGGGCCAGATGGGGCGGCAAGTCATAGGTCGTCACCGCCATGGCGAAGTCGCACACATCCGGTTCGAGCAACGCCACCGTCGCGCGCACGTCTTCGGCGGTGCGCAGCGGCGCGGTGGCGTAGAGGCTCGCGAATTCGTCGGCGCGGCGGCCCGAGCCTTCCTCTTTGGCC
>JBAVNO010000114.1:0-16080 GCA_049691095.1 Alphaproteobacteria bacterium
TTGCCGCGGCGCGCGCGGCGCGCCAGCGCCAGATGCACGAGCGGCGATCCCGCAAGCGTGAGGGCCCGGTAGAGGGCGCGAATCATGTGCCGCCGCCGCGCGGCCCGGCGGCCGCCCCAGGGATTCCGGCCGGAGCCGTCTCGTCGGCCTCGGCGGGCTCGACCCCCGCGCCTTCGGGCTCGGGCTCCACCGGCTCGTGGCCCGACAGACGGTCGGCCTCTTGGGTGACCGCGTTGAGCCTATCCTCGATGGCGAGCCGCGCCGCCTCCATCTCGGATTCGCTGGCGTGGTGGGGCACGGCTATCGGCTCGCCCCATACGAACACGCCGCGGCCGAACGGCCACGCGACCAGGAACCGGTCCCAGCTCGAAAGCAATCGCCGGGGCGAGGCGGCGAAGGAAACGGGCACCACCGGCGCGCCGGAGAGCCGCGCCACATTGACGATGCCCATGTTGGCGCGCATGCGCGGACCCCGCGGCCCGTCGGGCGTGATGCCGACGCAGTGACCGGATTTCAAGAGGCGCACCATGGCCCGCAACGCCGTGCTCCCGCCCTTCGAGCTCGATCCGGAGACGGTGTCGATGCCGAAATGGGCCACGGTGCGGGCGATGATCTGGCCGTCGCGGTGGCGCGAGATCAGCATGTGGATCGGGACCCGCCGGTCCCAGCAATAGGGCATCATCAAGAGCCGCCCATGCCAGAAGCACAAGATGAAGGGCCGGCGCCCGTCCCAGAACGGGCGCGGGGTCTCGGCGCCCACGGTCCGCCAGCGCGAGGTGGCGAACACGAGGCGGATGTGGAGCGAAGCGAGCCAGCACGTCACCGCATGCACGGCGTCGCTCTTGAGCAGACCCCTGAGCCAGGTCATCAATCGCGCCAAATCATCGATTGCGCCCGATCATGAGCCGGCGGCCTGGGCCACGCCGGCCGCGGGCTGCGGCGGCTGGGACGGCTCGGCGAACTGCAGCTCGTGCAGTTTCGCGTAGGTGCCGTTCCTGGCCAGCAATTCGGCGTGGGTGCCGGATTCGCTCACCTCGCCGCCCTCGATCACGTAGATGATGTCCGCGTTCATGACGGTGGAGAGGCGGTGGGCGATGACGAGCGTCGTGCGCCCCTTCATCAGCTCGGCGAGCGCAGCCTGGACCTGGCGCTCGGACTCGGTGTCGAGCGCCGAGGTCGCCTCGTCCAGCAGCAGGATCGGCGCGTTCTTGATCATGGCCCGGGCGATGGCGAGCCGCTGCCTCTGGCCGCCGGAAAGCTTGATGCCGTGCTCGCCCACCATGGTGTCGTAGCCGTGGGGCAGCGCGGTGATGAAATCGTGCGCCGCGGCCTTTTTTGCGGCGGCGATGATCTGGTCCTCGCCGCAGCCGAACTTGCCGTAGGCGATGTTGGCGCGCACGGTGTCGTCGAACAGGCTGATCTCCTGGCTCACCAACGCGATCGAGCCGCGAAGCGAGGCCAGGGTCGCATCGCGCACGTCCATGCCGTCGATGGCGACGCGTCCTTCGTCGACGTCGTAGAAGCGCGGGATCAGGTTGAGGATGGTGGATTTGCCGCCGCCCGACGGTCCCACCAGGGCCACCGTGCGCCCGGCAGGGACCGCGAGCGAGACGTCGTGGAGCGCGGTGACGCCCGGCTCGTAGGAAAAGGTCACGTGCTCGAGCCGGATTTCCCCGCCCGTGACTTTCAGCGTCTTCGCGCCCGGCTTGTCGCGGATGTCCGGCTCGATGTCGAGCATCGCGAACACCCGCTGCGCCGCGGCCAGACCTTCCTGGAGATAGGAGTTGAGGCTGCCGATGCTTTTGAGCGGCTGATAGGCGAGCAGCAGCGCGGTCAAGAAGGAGAAGAACGTGCCCGGCGTGGTGGCGCCGCTGATGACCCGGCTTCCGCCGTAGAAGATCACCGCCGCCACCGCCAACGCGCCGCACACCTCCATGGCGGGGCGCCCCAGCGCGCGGACACGGGCCGCCTTGTAGGTGAGGCGGTAAATGGCGTCGATGAAGCCGCCTGCGCGTCCCTGCTCGTAGGTCTCCATGCCGTAGGCCTTGACGTGGCGCGCGCCCTGGAAGGTCTGGCTCAAGAGCGTGGCGAACAGGCCCATCTCCACTTGGGTGCTGGTGGACACGCGCCGCATCCTGCGCCCGAGCCGGATCATGGGGTGGATGGTGAAGGGGAACAGCACGAAGGCGACGCTGGCCAAGAACCAGTCGCGGTAGAACATCAGCCCGACCAGGAACACGACGGTCAGCGCGTCCTTGACGATGCCGAGCATGGAATTGGAGACCGCCGAGCGCAGCAGGTTGACGTCGTTGGTGAAGCGCGAGATGAGCGCGCCGGTCGAGCTGCCGTGGAAGAAGGCGAGATCGGCGCGCATCAGGTGGGCGAACATCTCGGCCTGGATGTCGGCGATGATCTTGAGCCCGACCTTGCTGATCAGCACCGCCTGCCCGTAGTCGGCCGTGCCCTTGACCGCCGCCACCACGAAGATGGCGATCGGCACCAGGATCAGCATCGACTGATTGCGGCTCAGGAAAACGTCGTCCAGGACCGGCTGCATCAGCCACGCGTTGGCCGCGGTGCCGGCCGCCACCACGCTCATCAGCGCCATGGAGACGAGGAGCGTTCCGAGATAGGGGCGCACGTAGCCGCGCACGAGCCGCATCACGATCGCCCCAGTGCCCAGCGCCGGGCCCGGCGGGGGGCTGTGCGGCGCATTCTGCGGCGGATTCTGCGATCGGCTCTGCGAGCGATGGGGGTCGATGGCCGGCTGCAACCTTTCCTGCCACTCACGAGGATGACCGGGGGCCCGTTTCCGGGCGGCCGCACCATAGCACGGGCTATTCGGCCCGGCCAACGCCGGGCCAATGATGGGCCAACGACGCGGTGGCCGGCGAAGGGGCAGGCAGAAGGCCGATGAGCGGGCTAGGTGAGAGGGCTAGGAAAGGGAACGCGGCGGGCCGGACGCCCCCAACGCCCCCAAGGGGGGCCGGGGCCGGCCTCGCCTAGGCGTGGCGCTTGGCCTGGTTGGCGCCGCGGGCCACCCGCTCGAGGAGAAGGGCGTGAAGGACCGGGCCCGCCGCCAGCACGCTGGCGATGTCGGGCGCAGGCTGGTTGTAGATGAGTTCGGCCCCGCCGGCATCGGTGATCCGCCCGCCGGCCTCGGTCACCAGCAGGTCCGCGGCCGCCAGGTCCCATTCGCTCTTGGGGCGGAGCGCGATCACCGCCCCCGCCCGGCCCGCGGCCACCAGCGCGATCTTGTAGGCGATCGAGCTGATGGCCTCGATCTCGCATTCCTCGAGCCCGGGGTCGACGCCCAGCTCCTTGAACTCGTGGCGGCTCACCAGCAGTTTCGTGCCCCGCAGCTGGGTCCGGTCCTGGACCCGCATGGGCGCGCCGTTGCACCGTGCCCCGCCGCCCTCGAAGGCCTCGAAGAACTCGTCGGTCTCGGGGTTATAGACCGCGGCCGCGACCGGCCGCCCCGAAGCCACCAAGGCGACCGAGACGGCGTATTCCGGGCGTTTCTTGAGGAACGCGCGGGTGCCGTCGATGGGATCGACGATGAAGATGCGCGCGGTCGAAAGCCGGTTATCCGACTCGCCGCTCTCCTCGGATAGCCAGCCGTAAGAGGGCCGCGCGCCGATGAGCTCTTGCTCCAGATAGGCATCGACGGCGATGTCCGCCTGGCTCACCGGCTGGCCCGGCCGCTTGTCCCAGCCCTTCTCGCCGGCGTGGAATCGCTTCGAGGCGAGCAGGCCCGCCTCGCGCACCGCCCGGCACAACAGCGCATGGTCCTCGGCGAGCGAACCGAGCGTGGGGATTTCCTTCGGCATGGATGGGGCGGCGTGCATCGAGGCTCCTCAGCGGCCCGCGACGGTGAGGCCATCGATGCGGACCGTGGGGCTGTCGGTTCCGAACCGGAATTTGAGGTCGTTGGCGGGCCGCAGGTTGCGGAGCATGTCCTTGGCGTTGCCCGCCACGGTCACCTCGCTCACCGGATAGGCGATCTCGCCGTTCTCGATCCAGAAACCGGTGGCGCCCCGGCTGTAATCGCCGGTCACGGGGTTGAGTCCGAATCCCATCAGCTCGGTGACGTAGAAGCCCGAGCGGATGTCCGCCATCAATTCCGCGGGCGCGACCTCGCCCGGCTCGAGATACAGGTTCGAGGCCGACGGCGAGGGCGGCGAGGAGATTCCGCGCGCCGCGTGTCCGGTGGTGGCGAGCTTGAGCTTGCGCGCCGAATGGAGATCGAGGATCCAGCTTTTCAGCACGCCGTCTTCCACCAGCGCGCGCCTCGCCGTCGCCACCCCTTCGCCGTCGAAGGGCCGCGAGCGCAGGCCGCGCCGGCGCAGCGGATCGTCCACCACGCGCATGCCGCGGCCGAACACGGGCTTGTCCATCTTGTCCTTGAGGAAGCTCGTGCCGCGCGCGATCGCGCTGCCGTTGACGGCGCCGGCGAAATGGCCGAGCAGCGTATTGGCCACCCGTGGGTCGAAGACCACCGGCACCTTGACCGTCTTCATCTTGCGGGGATTGAGTCGACGCACCGCGTTCTCTCCGGCGCGCCGGCCGAGCGCCTCGGGCGGCTCCAGGTCCGCGCCATAGACGGCGCTCGCATATTCGTAGTCGCGCTCCATATTCGTCCCCGTGCCGGCAAGGACGGCCACGATCACACTATGGCGGGTAATCGTGTAGGAGCCGTTAAAGCCGTTCGTCGCCGCCATGTGGATGTGGGTGCGGCTCCAGCTCGCCTCGGCGCCTTCGGAATTGGTGACTCCTTCGACCGCGCGGGCCGCCTCCTCCAGGGCCGCGGCCAGGGAAGCGAGCACGTCGGCCGAGGGCTCGCCCGGGTCGCAGGTGTCGAGGTCGGGCACGCCGCGCGCGATCTGATCGGGATCGGCCAGGCCGCAATCGGGGTCCTCGGGGACCGTGCCCGCCATCGCCAGCGCGCGCTCCGCCAGGTCGGCCCTTGCCCGGGCCGACATGTCGGTCGAGGACACCACCGCCTGGCGCTTGCCCTTGAAGACGCGCAAGCCCAGTTCGATGCTTTCCGCCCGCTCCAGCCGTTCGCGCTTGCCCAGCCTCTGGGCCGCGGACAGGGATGCCGATTCCACCACCAGGGCGTCGGCGGCCTCCGCGCCCATCTTGCGGGCGCGCGCCAGCACGTCGGAAAGCAGATCGGCGGCGGTGTCCTTGACAGCGGCTGGGGATGGCATCGGAGTTTCGGGTGGCGTTTCGGATGGCGTTTCGGGTGGCGTTTCGGGCGCGGGGTCGCGAAGCTAACAGAAATTCGTTCCGGCGGGGGCGCTCTAGTGAGATTTAGGGCGTCGGCGCGTCATTTCCAGGCCGCCCGTCCGGTTTCGGGAAATCCTGGCTCGTGGCGCAAGGCCGTCACCCTGCCGGTCACCGCGCCCAAGCGCCCATGCCCCGGCCCCTTTCGCCCCCGTTCTGCCATCCGAAATGACCCGCGGCGGTCCGTGCGATAGGCTCGGCCCATGCAGCCGGCGGTCATACTCCAGCTTGTCATCCTCCTGACGGTGGCGAACGGCGCGCCGGTGGTGGCCAAGAAGGTGCTCGGCCGGCGTTTCGCCTGGCCGCTCGATGGCGGCATCCGGTTCCTCGATGGGCGGCCCTTGCTGGGCGCGGCGAAGACCCTGCGCGGCATCGTGGCCGCGGTCGCCGTCACGACCGCCTGCGCGCCGCTCGTGGGCCTGACGTGGAAGATCGGGGCGCTGATCGGGGCCTTCGCCATGGCGGGCGATCTTCTCTCGAGCTTCGTGAAGCGCCGCCTGAACCTGCCGCCGAGCAGCCGGGCCACCGGGCTCGATCAAATTCCCGAATCGCTGTTTCCGCTGCTCGCCTGCCGCGCCGCGCTGGCGCTCACGGTTACCGACATCGCCCTTGCCGTCGCGATCTTCTTCGCCGGCGAGATTCTTCTCTCGCGGCTTTTCTATCGGCTGCACGTGCGCGATCGCCCGTACTGACGCGCGCGGCGCTCATGCGCTTACGGTCACGCGACCCGCCGTTACGCGCTCCGCCATTAAGCGCAGTGAAGATGGTGCAGGGTGATTTCCGGCGGGCAGTTGAGCCGCACGGGGACGATGCACGACCCGGCGCCGCGCGAGGTGTAGCCCGCCATGTCGTGATATTTCCACGCGCCGGCTCCCATGTGCCGGGGCAGCACCGCATCGAGGATGACCGGGATGGAACCGGGCAGGCAGATCTGGCCGCCGTGGGTGTGCCCGCAAAGGCACAAGTTGAAATCCGCGTGCGCGGCCTGGCGGTAGATCTCCGGCGTGTGGGAAAGGAGGATCGAGAATTCGTCGTGGGGAATCCGGCCCGCCGCCTTCTCGATGTTGTCGACCCCGTAGAAATGGGCGTCGTCGATGCCGGCCAGATGGATGCGCGCGCCGCCCCGCACGATGGTCTCGGATTCGTTGAGCAGCATCCGCACCCCCATGTCCTCCAGTCCGGGGACCATGCGGATGGTGTCGTGGTTGCCCAGCACCGCGTAGACAGGATCCTTCAGATGGGCGCGAAGGCGCGCCAGCCCTTCGAGCGTCGCGTCGAACGGCCCGAAGGTCTTGGCGCGGTAGTCGCCGGTCAAGACGCAGATGTCGTAGCTGAGGCCGTCGGCCAACTCGGCCACGCGCGCCATGGCGCGCGGGTTCATCTCCACGTGCGTGTCGGTGACGTGCAGGATGGTGAAGCCGTCGAAGGCCCTGGGCAATTGCTTGGAGTCCACCCGGTTGTGGCGGACCTCGACGTGCTCCGCGTTCCTGAGCCCGCGGCGGTAGAGCAAGGCCAGCCGCAGCGCGTTGCGGATGATCGAATGGATCGAATACCAGTTCTCGATGTGAACGAAGCTGATCCCCTGGCCGAATACCTGGGTCTCGTGGTCGGTCTCGATCCCGAGACGCTGTCTTGCATGCAGCCGTCCCAGGCGCCGCTCCAGTCTCTCCAAAATTTCCTGGTTCAACGGGACGCGCACAGCCCTGCGCTCACGGTTTGGCCGGCTTGCCCGAACCGGGCAGGCCCAGCTCCTCCCACATCCGGTCCACCTTAAGGGTCACCTCCTCGCTCATGGCGATCTTGCGGCCCCACTCGCGGCTGGTCTCGGGCGGGATCTTGGTGGTGGCGTCCAAGCCGATCTTGGAGCCGAGCCCCGATTCCGGCGAGGCGAAATCCAAGTAATCGATCGGCGTGTTCTCGATCAGCGTGATGTCGCGCGCCGGGTCCATGTGGGTCGAGACCGCCCACATCACGTCCTTCCAGTTCCGCGTATCGATCTCCGCGTCCACCACGATCACGAACTTGGTGTAGATGAACTGGCGCAGATACGACCACACGCCCATCATCACCCGCTTGGCGTGGCCGGGATAGGCCTTGCGCATGGACACCACCGCGATCCGGTATGAGCAGCCCTCGGGCGGGAGCCAGAAATCCACGATCTCGGGGAACTGCTGGATGAGCAGGGGCACGAACACCTCGTTCAGCGCCTCGCCCAGGACCGAGGGCTCGTCGGGCGGCCTGCCGGTGTAGGTGGAAAGATAGATGGGTTTGCTCCGCATCGTGATCGCCTTGACGCGGAACACCGGGAAGCGCTCCACCGCGTTGTAGAAGCCGGTGTGGTCGCCGAACGGGCCTTCCTCGCCGGTCTCGGTCAAGGACACCTCGCCCTCGAGCACGATCTCGGCCTCGGCCGGGACCTTGAGGGGCACGGTCTTGCATTCCACGAGTTCTACCGCCTTGCCGCGGAGGAATCCCGCGAACTGGTATTCCGAGACCGTGTCGGGGACCGGCGTGACCGCGGCGATGATGGTGGCGGGGTCGGCGCCGATCACGGCGGCCGCGGGGAAGGGTTCGGTCCTCTCCGCCTTCCAGCGGGCGAAATGCTGGGCGCCGCCCCGGTGCCTGAGCCAGCGCATCAGCGTGGTGTCCCGTCCCGTCACCTGCATGCGGTAGATGCCGAGGTTGAAATTGTCCTCGCGCCCGGTCCCCGGCCCCTTGGTCACGACCAGCGGCCAGGTGATGAGCGGCCCCACGTCGTCGGGCCAGCAGGTCTGGATGGGAAGGCGCGCGAGGTCGATGTCGGCACCGGTCGCGACCACCTCCTGGCAGGGCGCGCTTCGTGTCGTGCGCGGCGACATGGACAACACCGCCTTGAGGAGCGGCACCAGCTTGAAGGCCTCGCGCCAGCCGCCCGGCGGCTCGGGCTGGCGCAGGAAGGCGAGCGCCTCGCCCACCTCGCGAAGCCCGCTCACGTCGCGGCCGATGCCCCGCGCCACCCGCTCCACGGTGCCGAACAGGTTGATGAGCACCGGCATGCCGTAGGGCGAGCCGTCGGGCGCAACCGGATTCTCGAACAGCACGGCGGGCCCTTGCCGCGCGATCAGCCGGGTTCCGATCTCGGTCATCTCGAGATGGGGCGAGACCGGCTGCTTCACGCGCACCAGTCCGCCGGTGGCCTCGAGATGGGTGAGGAAATCGCGCAGGTTCGAGAATGACATGGCTTCGGTCCGCCGCCCTTCGCCTTGGTATGGGTGCATTAGACGCCCGATCGGCCCGACCGCGTCAAGGAGATGGGCCGGGAAACGCCGGGGAACGAGCCGCGACAAGGGGCCACGGGCCGGAACCATGGCCCCCTTGGACCTTTGGTGGCCGGCCCGCGCAACCCTATGTATTGAATCGGCCCAACCAAGGAAGCAGCGGGGCCGGCGGGCAAGCCGAGCCGGCCAGCGACACGAGCCGGCCAGCAACAAGAGGAGGGCGCGATGACCTACCACCTGACCAAGACCGTGGCCGGATCGATGGACGAGGTCGCGGCGCGCGTGACCGAGGCGCTGGCCAAACGCGGCTTCGGCGTGCTCACCACCATCGACGTCCAGGCGACGCTGAAGAAGAAGCTGGATGTCGACTTCCGCCCCTACCGCATCCTCGGCGCGTGCAATCCCAGCTACGCCTTCGAGGCCCTTCAGGCCGAAGACAAGATCGGCACCATGCTGCCCTGCAACGTCGTCCTTCAGGAGAAGGAGAAGGGCAAGGTCGAGGTCTCGGCCGTCGATCCGGTGGCCTCCATGGCCAGCGTGGACCAGCCGAAGCTGGCGCCCCTGGCCCAAAAGGTCCGCGGCCTGTTGGCCGAGACGGTGGAGAGCCTTTGACGGCGCCCGGCATCGCCCCCGGCACAGCCCGTCCTGCCGCAACTTGCCGCTTGAGGCGCAACGCGGCGGGCCGTAGTTATGGGGCCGTTTTGCAGGTTTGGGGAGGATGGCCGGTGAAACGGTTCTGGGTCGTGGGCGGTGAGTACACCGATACCTCGTTCACGCACATCGCCGGCGGGAAAGAGCATCGTCACGGGCCGTTCGCGACCTATGACGAGGCGCAAGCCGACTGGTCGAAGCTCGCCTGGCAGACGGTGGACAATTGCAACGTCCGCTACCGGATCGAAGAGGAGGACACCGGCGGTCCGGGCGTGAGGCTCCGGTACTGGGTCGTGGGTGGGCACTACACGGACAATTCGTACTGCAAGGTCGTGGGCGGCGGCCGCGAGGACTGCTTCGGGCCGTTCGGCTCCCATGACGAGGCGAAGGCGGAATGGTCCAAGCGCTCCTGGCAATCCGTGGACGACTGCCACGCCCGCTACCGGATCATCCACACGGCCAAGCCGCCGGTTCCCTGACCGGCTCCCTGACCGGCTCCCTGACCGGCTCCCTAAAAAACGGTCATCGCACCCAGGACCAGGGCCAAAAGGATGAGCCCGCCGAAGACGGTGTTGGAGCGGAACTTGGCCAGACAGTCGCGGGGATCGTCGAGATCGACCCGGCCCGCCTGCCAGAACAGATGGGCGCCCGCCGTCACCAGCCAGCCGTAGAAGGGCGGGCCCAGCCGGGCGGCAAAGCCGGCAACCCCGATCAACGCCAGGCACACCCCGTAGAATGCGAACAGGAACGGCCTGGTGCGCGTGCCCAGCTTGAGCGCCAGCGATTTGACGCCGATGAGCGCGTCGTCCTCGCGGTCCTGGTGGGCGTAGATGGTGTCGTAGCCCAGCGTCCAGAACAGCCCGGCGGCGTAAAGCAGCAGCGCGGCCGGCTCCAGCGTCCCCTTGACCGCCGCGAAGCCCAGCAAGGCGCCCCAGTTGAAGGTCAGCCCCAGGAACGCCTGGGGCCAATAGGTGAAGCGCTTGGTGAAGGGGTAGGCGACGATCAAGGGCACGGACGCCAACCCGAGGACGATCGCGAAGCGGTTGAAGCAGACCAGGACGGCGAGACCGACGAGCAGCAGCAGGCCCAGGAACACGGCCGCGCGCTTGACCGGGATCGCGCCCGAGGCGATGGGCCGGGTCTGGGTGCGCGCCACCTGGGCGTCGAACTCGCGGTCGGCGATGTCGTTGACGATGCACCCGGCCGCGCGCATGGCGACGGCCCCGATGGCGAACAGCACCAGGAGGACGGGATCGGGGAATCCGGGCGAAGCCAGCGCCACGCCCCACCAGCAGGGGAAGAGAAGAAGGAAGGTCCCGATCGGGCGGTCGACCCGGGCAAGCCGCAGATAGGGCCGAAGGCCGGGCGCGACGAAGCGGTCGATCCAATCGCCCTCGGGGATGTCGCTCGCGGTCATGGAATCGCACCCTGTCGGACCGCACGGCCCGCGTCAACGCCGGGCGGGTGGGGCGCGGGAATGGTATTGCGCGAAGTCGACATTATGTAATCTTGCGCGCAACCAAGGGGGGACTCAAGCAGGGCGGGCCCATGACCGATGCGCCCCAAACCGGGGCCGAGGCGCGGATCAGGCTATTCGTCGAGGCGGACCTTGCGGCCCGCGGCACGGTCGGCCTTTCCTCCGAGCAGGCCCATTATCTGCGCCACGTGATGCGGCTCGATTCCGGCGACAGCGTGCTACTCTTCAATGGGCGCGACGGCGAATGGGCGGGGCGCATCGAGGGCCTGAAGCGCGGCTGGTGTTCGGTGGCGCTCCTCTCCCGGGTCCGTCCCCAGGACGAAGTCCTCGACCTGTGGCTGGTGTTCGCGCCCATCAAGCGCGCGCGATTGGATTTCCTGGTCGCCAAGGCGACCGAGCTCGGCGTTTCGGCGTTGTGGCCCGTATTCACCCGCCACACGTCGGTCGCGCGGGTCAACACGGAACGCCTGCGGGCCAACGCCGTCGAGGCGGCGGAGCAGTCGGAGCGGCTTTCGGTGCCCGAGGTGTTCGAGCCCGCGGATCTGAGCGAGGTGTTGGCGCGCTGGCCGGAGTCGCGCCGCGTCCTGCTGCTGGACGAATCGGGCCAGGCCGCGCCCGTATCCGACGCCCTGGAGCGCGAACGGGCGGACGACAAGGCCGGCGCTGCGCCGTGGGCGGTCATGGTCGGGCCGGAGGGGGGATTCGCGCGAGGCGAACTTGACGCCCTGCGGCGGCTCCCCTTCGTTACGCCGGTCTCGTTGGGCCCCCGCGTGCTGCGCTCCGACACCGCGGCCCTGGCGGGGCTCGCCTGTTGGCAGGCGATGGTGGGGGATTGGCGCCTGAAGCGCCGCGCCGCTTCCGCCCGACCGTCCTGACCGCGACGCATCACAGCCGAAGAGACTCGAAGACGCATGTCCTCCCCCCGCCAAAATCGGCCCGAGCCCGTCACCGGACGCGACCAGCTGGTCGCGTATCTGGAAGCCGGCTGCAAGCCCAAGGAGGCGTGGCGCATCGGCACCGAGCACGAGAAATTCGCGTTCCGGCTTTCCGATCTTCGGCCGCTTCCCTACGCGGGCCCGCAGGGCATCCGCGCGCTGCTCGAGGGCCTGCGCCGGTTCGGCTGGGACCCGGTCTTTGAGGGCGAAAACCTGATCGCGCTCACCAAGCCCGACCTCTCGTCGGTGACGCTGGAGCCGGGCGGGCAGCTGGAGCTTTCGGGCGCGCCGGTCGAGACCATCCACCAGACCTGCTCCGAGCTGCAGCGGCATCTGCGCGAGGCCAAGACCGTGGGTAGCGAGCTCGGCACCGGGCTGCTCGGGCTGGGCTTCCAGCCCAAATGGTCGCGTGCCGAGACGCCCTGGATGCCCAAGGGCCGCTACGCCATCATGCGCGCCTACATGCCGAAGAAGGGACGTTACGGGCTCGACATGATGCTCCGCACCTGCACGGTGCAGGTGAATCTGGACTTCGAGTCCGAGGAATGCATGGTCAAGAAATTCCGCGTCGGCCTCGCGCTGCAGCCGGTGGCCACCGCCCTGTTCGCCAACTCGCCCTTCGCCGAAGGCAGGCCCACGGGCTATCTGAGCTATCGGAGCTTCGTTTGGACCGACACCGACCCCGACCGCTGCGGGACGCTTCCGTTCGTGTTCGAGGACGGGATGGGCTTCGAGCGCTACGTCGATTACATGCTCGACGTGCCCATGTACTTCGTTTACCGCGACGGGCGCTACATCGACGCCAGCGGCCAGTCCTTCCGCGATTTCCTGGCTGGCCGCCTGCCGGCCCTGCCGGGCGAACTCCCCACCATCGGCGATTGGGAGGATCACCTCACCATCGTCTTCCCCGAGGTGCGGATGAAGCGCTTCCTCGAGATGCGCGGCGCCGACGGCGGGCCGTGGGGGCGGCTGTGCGCGCTGCCGGCGTTTTGGGTCGGGCTTCTCTATGACGATGGCGCGATGGATGCGGCCTTCGATCTCGTCAAGGACTGGACCCTGGAGGACCATGCGCGTCTGCGGGCGGACGTCCCCCGCTTCGCCCTCAACACCGAGTTTCGCGGCCGCAAACTGCTGGAGCTCGCCCGCGAGGCGGTGGCGATCGCGCGGGGCGGGCTCAAGAGCCGCGCCCGGCTGAACAGCGTGGGCCAGGACGAGAGCCATTTCCTTGATCCGCTGCTCGAGATCGCGGACAGTGGCCGCACGCCGGCCGAGGACATGCTGGAGGCCTTCGCCACGCGGTGGGGCGGCAGCGTGGATCCGGCCTTCACCGAGCACGCCTACTAGGCCTTTGCACCACGGCCCGGGCCGCGCACGAACGGAGAACGGTGAGCGACGATGACAGCACGGGATTGCAACACCCTCGGCGAGATCAGGAGCAACATCGACCGCATCGACCGGGAGCTGGTCAAGCTGTTGGCGGAACGCGCGAGTTTCGTGCGCCGCGCCGGTGAATTGAAAGCCACCCGCGAGGCCATCGTCGACCCCAAGCGCATCGAGGACATCATCGCCGACGTGCGCCGGCGCTCCCGCGATCTGGGTCTGGAGGCCGATGTGGCCGAGGACGTGTTCCGCGTCATGATCGGCCGCTTCATCGATTTCGAGTACGAGGTGTTCGACCGCGCCCACGGGTAAACGCGCCCTCGCGGGTCGGCCGATGACGAAGTGGCCGCGCCCCGGACCGTCGGTGGGTCGCCCCAATCCAAGAAGCAGAGATGCATCGTCGCGCCATAGTTCCGGTCTTGGTCTTGCTCGCTTTGATGGGCTGCGCCCACGATGCCGAGAATTTCGCGGCCGAGGCGGACGAGAAGCTCGCCCAAGGCGAGGATTTCTGGCGCGACCTTCAGAGCCGTCCCGATTCCGAGACGCCGCAGATCGTCGCGTGGCTGGAGACCAACGCCAACCGCCTTTACCCGCCCTATCTTTTCGAGCTCGCGCGGCGCCTGCAGCCGACCGATCCCGAGAGGGCCCTCTATTGGGCGGACGTCGCCTACGTGCGCACCCGATACGATTCGCTATTGTGCCGGGACCAGTCGGCCCAGCAGATCATCGTGAACTGGGCGCTGTACGTTAAGGAGGTGCTGCGCTACGAGAAGGGCGAACCCGCCCGCGGGGCCGAGATGCTGCGCCAATCCTTGGCATGGGACGAGGAGCAGCCGCTGGCGGGGCCCGCCGGATGGACCTGCGGGCACGGGATCAAGGACTACACCAAGACCAAGGACCTGACGGCCGACGAGCTCCTGATCCCCGAAGACGAATGGCCTGCGAAGCGCGAAGAAGCGCGCTCCGAGTTCGAAACCGACATCAGCCGGCTGGAAACCGCGGCGCGCAGGCGCTGACGGCCATTGGCGGGGCCATCATCGGCGACGTGCGCCGGCGCTCTCGTGGCCGGTTATCCACAATCCGGGTCGGGTGGACGAGTCTCATCGCCCGGGCCTATCATCCCCTAATGAAAGATCAAGGCCGTGCCGGCAAAGACGCCAAGGCGGGGCCAGGGAGGGGATGATGTCACAGCCGACCAGCCAACGCCGGATCGTCAACGGGGCCTGCCCTCACGACTGCCCCGATACCTGCGCCATGGAGTTCCACGTCGAGGACGGCAAGCTCATCGAGGTGACGGGCCGCAAGGACCATCCCTTCACCCGTGGCGGGTTGTGCGTGAAGCTCAAGGACTTCGCCGAGCATCACTACAACCCCGACCGGGTGCTTCATCCGCTGCGCCGCTCCGGGCCCAAGGGGTCGGGCGCCTTCACGCGCGTCTCCTGGGATGAGGCGTTGGACGAGATCAAGACGCGCTGGAGCGACATCATCGCCAAGTACGGCGCCGAGGCGATCTGGCCCTACAGCTATCTCGGCCATGAGGGCCTCATCAACGGCATGACCGCGGGCGACCCCTTCTTCAACAAGCTGGGCGCGACGGTTTCGGAGAAGACGTTCTGCGGCTCGGGCTCCTCCACCGGCTATCTCATGACGATGGGTCCGACCGGCGGCATGGATCCCGAGAGCTTCGCCGCGTCGAAATACATCATCATCTGGGCCTGCAATACCATGAGCACGAATCTCCACCATTGGCCCTTCATCGCCGAGGCCAAGGAGAAGGGGGCGAAGGTGGTGGTGATCGACCCGCAGCGCATCCGCGCCGCGAAGAAGGCGGACTGGCACCTGCAGCCGCGTCCCGGCACCGACGGCGCGCTGATCCTCGCCATGATGCGAGTCATGGTCGACGAGAACCTGGTCGATCAAGACTACGTCGCCGATTACTCGGTCGGCTTCGACGAGATGAAGCCGCGCATCATGGAATGGACGCCGGAGAAGGCGGAGCGGATCACCGGCATCCCGGCCGCCGACATCCGCAAGCTCGCGCGGGAATACGCCGGCGCCAAGGGGGCCGCGATCCGAATCGGGGTGGGATTGGAGCGCAACGCCGGCGGCGGCGACACCGTGCGCCTCGCCTGCATGCTGCCGATCATGGCCGGGCAGTGGCGCCACGCCGGCGGCGGGATTCTCCAATTCCCGGTCTGGGACCATCCCGTGAAATGGGACAACGTCTGCCGCCCCGATTTCATCCCCAAGGCGACGCGGGTCATCAACCAGCTCAAGCTGGGCGCCGCGCTCTGCAACGAGATGGAGGAGAAACTCGATCCGCCGATCATGTCGCTCTTCGTCTACAACGCCAATCCGGTGTCCCAGGCGCCGGAGCAGAACAAGATCGTGCGCGGGCTGAAGCGCGAGGATCTGTTCACGGTGTCGAGCGAGCTGTTCATCACGGATACGGCCGCCTACGCCGATATCGTCCTTCCCGCGAGCATGGCCGCGGAGATGACGGACCTGATGTGGTCCTGGGGGCATCATTACCTGACGATGAACCTTCCCGCGATCGAGCCGCTGGGCGAGTCGGTCCCCAACTACGTGCTGTTCCAGAAGCTCGCCAGGCTGATGGGGTTCGACGACCGCCAGTTCACCATGACGGCGGAGGAGATGATCAAGGACTTCATCGACTGGGAGAGCCCGGTCATGAAGGGCATCACCTACGACCTGCTGCATGACAAGGGCTACGCGCATCTGAACATCGGCGATCCGGCGACGCGCACGCCGCACGCCGAGGGCAGGTTCCCGACGCCCTCCGGCAAGTTCGAGTTCAAGGCCTCGGCGGCCGCGGCCGGCAATTTCGTCGCTCCGCCGTTCCGCCAGGGCTACAACGCGCTGCAGCCGGGCGAGCCGGTGGATCCGCTGCCGCGCTACATCCCGCCGCGCGAGTCGCCCGCGACCAACCCGGAGCTGGCGAAACGCTATCCGCTCAACATCATCTCGCCCAAGAGCCACGGGTTCCTCAATTCCTGCTACGCCAACGAGCCGCACAAGATTCGCGGCCAGGGCGAGCAGTTCATCCTCATCAACCCGAAGGACGCCGAGG
>JBAVNO010000115.1:0-2760 GCA_049691095.1 Alphaproteobacteria bacterium
CCATGGTGGGGAGCTCGCCTATGGGGAAGATCACCAGCTTGCGGTTCTCGCCCACGACCGCCACGTGGTCGCCCTGGGCCGGCGCGCATACGCACGCCTCGACGCCGGGGCCCACGTTCAGCACCTGCTTGCCGCCGCGGGTCTGGGCGATCACGTCGTCCTCCGAAACGACGAAGCCGCGGCCGTCGTGCGCCGCGACGATCAATTTTCGCCCCGGCACGTGCACGAAGAGCGCCACGATGTCCTGGTCCTGGCCCAGATCGATCATCAGGCGCAGCGGCTCGCCGTGGCCCCTGCCGCCGGGCAGCTTGTCGGCGCTGACCGTGTAGAAGCGGCCGTTGGTGCCGAAGACCACGATCTTGTCGGTGGACCAGGCCGGCAGCACGAAGCGGGCGCGGTCGCCCTCCTTGTATTTGAGGTCGGCGTCGGGGCCGAGGTGGCCCTTGACCGCCCGGATCCAGCCCTTCTGCGAGCACACGACCGTCACCGGCTCCTTGGGCAGCATGGCTTCGAGGGGAACGACGACCGCCTGGGGCGGCTCACCGATGGTCGTGCGGCGGCGCCCGAGCGGGCTCGCGCCCCCGAACTTCTTCCTGATGTCGGCGATCTCATCGGCGATGGCGGACCAGCGCCGCTTCTCGTCCTTCATCAGCGCCGAGAGAGTCTTGCGCTCGCCGGTCAGCGCCTCGTGCTCGGTGCGGATCGCCATTTCTTCGAGCTTGCGTAGCGCGCGCAGCCGCATGTCCAGGATGGCTTCGGCCTGGCGGTCGGTGAGCTTCCACCGCTTCATCAGCACCGGCTTGGGCTCGTCCTCGCGGCGGATGATGCGGATGACCTCGTCCAGGTGGGCATAGACGGCGAGATAGCCTTCCAGGACCTCGAGCCGCGCCGCGATCTTCTCCAGGCGGAACCCCGTGCGCCGCTTCAAGACCTCGTGGCGGTGATCCAGGAACGCCTGCAGCATGTCGCGCAGGTTCATCACGCGGGGCGCCCCGTCCGCGTCCAGCACGTTCATGTTGAGGGGAATGCGCACCTCGAGCTCGGTGTGGCGGAACAGAGTTTCCATCAGGAGCGCCGGATCGACGGTGCGCGCCTTGGGGTCGAGGACGATGCGCAGGTCGGCGGCCGATTCGTCGCGCACGTCGCCCAGAACGGGGAGCTTCTTTTCCTCCAGCAGCTGCGCGATCCGCTCGATGAGGCGCGATTTCTGTACCTGATAGGGAATCTCGGTCACCACGATCCGGTATTGGCCGTGGCCGAACGACTCGGTCTGCCATTTGGCCCGCACCCGGAATCCGCCCCGCCCGGTCCCGTAGGCGTCCAGGATGCCGGACTTCGGTTCGATAAGGTCGCCGCCGGTGGGGAAATCCGGGCCGGGGATGAACTCCACGAGCTTGGCGATGGTGGCGCGCGGAAACTTGATGAGGTGGAGGAGCGCCGAACAGATCTCGCCCGCGTTATGGGGCGGGATGCTGGTCGCCATGCCGACGGCGATCCCCGCCGCGCCGTTGGCGAGCAGATTGGGGAACGCGCCGGGCAGCACCACCGGCTCCGCCCCTTCGCCGTCATAGGTGGCGCGGAAGTCGACCGCGTCCTCGGCGATGCCGTCCAGCATCGCCTGGGCGATGGGGGTGAGCCGGGCCTCGGTGTAGCGCATGGCGGCGGCGTTATCGCCGTCGACGTTGCCGAAGTTCCCCTGCCCGTCGATGAGCGGATAGCGCTGGGCGAAGTCCTGGGCGAGGCGCACCAGCGCGTCGTAGATCGCGATCTCGCCGTGGGGATGGAACTTGCCGATCACGTCGCCCACCACGCGCGCGCTCTTCTTGAAGCTCGATCCCGGATCGAGATGGAGCTCCCGCATGGCATAGAGGAGCCGCCGGTGCACCGGCTTCAGCCCGTCCCGCACGTCGGGCAGCGAGCGCGACGTGATGGTGGAGAGCGCGTAGGACAGGTAGCGCTCGGCCAGCGCGTCGGCGAAGTCGGTGTCGCGGACGGCGCCGCTTTGGGCTTTCTTCGCCACGGCCGATGGACTCTCCGGGGGTTTACGGGCTCAAGATATAGTAGCCGAACGCGAAAGCCGGTCAACAAGTCGTGCCCGCGCCGCCGGCATCTTGCGCTCGTGGGGCGCGAAGACGTGCCGGTCCAGGAAATGGCCGGTGAGCCTAAGGCCTTCCAGCACCTCCGCCGGCGATAACGCCGCGGCGGAAGGATCGAGAAGGAACGAAGGCAACGTCAGGAGCCGGTCGCGGTAGGGCTCGGCCGCGGCCGCCGAGACCGCCCGGCCCGTCTTGGGCGAGACGAAGGAGAGCGTATCGTTGGTTCCCGTCACCGCGCAGCCGGAAAGGTCGAGCCCGAAGCCCAGATCCCTCAGCATCCCGAGCTCGAAGCGCACATAGGCGGAAGCCCAGTCCATGGTCGGCGCCGCCGCCACGCTCTCGAGCCAACCCTTCAGGCTCTCGAACACGGCCCCGTGGGGCTCGCGTTCGGGCAGCGCGGCGTCCGCCACCGCGCAAGCCGCGGCCAGCCCCGAAAGCCGCAGCGGATCGTCGAGGATGGCGGCCGCATGCGCCCGTTTCACCTCGCAGGTGTAGGTTCCCAGATGCTCGTCGAGGCGGGCGCGCCAGCGGGCCGCGACCTCGTTGCCGGGCTCGTAGGTTCCAGCCGCCCGTCTGCCCGCGCCGCCGCGCACGAGGCCCAGGTGCCGGCCGTGGCCTTCGGTCAGCAGCGAGACGATGGCCGAGGATTCGCCGTGCCTACGGG
>JBAVNO010000116.1:0-1558 GCA_049691095.1 Alphaproteobacteria bacterium
CCTGATAGACGATGCGGATTTGAGAGTCCGGCTTGCTGTTACTGGGGCATCGGACATACGGGCCTATACCTGGGAGCGTGCGGGTAAGGCAATGGAAACGTTAATGATGCGCCTTGTTGACGAAGGATGAGATAGCCGTCGTCACCCTAAGATATCGGCGATCCGAGATCGCACTGGTTAAAAGATCTGGCGGCGCCGATATCATGGTGAAAGTTAAGTTCGTCATGGCAGCATTCCATGCTCTGATGGTCCGGTCGTTTACCGAGGATTTCGATATCGAAGGCCATGGACCTTCTTCCAACGGTCGAACGTCGCCAATGCCCATCCTCGGGCACATCTCCTCAACCAGCGTGCCGCTTTCCGGCCACTGCGGGGCAAATACAATCTGCTGTCCCGCGAACGGTCATTTCTTTTTGGACCAAGGCCGCTCTAACTTAGCTAGAAAATTGCCGCTCGGCTCGGTCTAGGAAACGGAGAGGAGACCAACGTCAAGGACGCGGCGCGTGTTCATCGGACGGTTTGTGGACGGTCCGTGCGGACGCGGGCGGCGATCTTCGGATTTGCCGGACGCTATCGCCTCTGGTACGCGCCGGAGAGCATCGTCTATCACAAGCACGGGGCGGCGACGGGCGCGCATCGGCACACGAGCCGGAGGAGCGCGCTGGCGGCATACTATTCAAAGAGAAATAGGGTATTGATCACCAGGCGCTACTTTCCCTACGCCTTGCCGCTGGTCTATGCCGGCCTCGCGGTCACGGCCCTCCACAGGGTGCTGGTCGGGCGGCTGGACCTGGCGCAGGCGATTGCGTCGGCCATCTTCGGGCGGCCTGCCGGCGCAATGAAGACGATGGATAAGAGCGCGGTCGAGGGCGATGAGACCGGGCCAGAGTGAGGGAACTGAATGATGCCGGGCAAATGGAACATTATGAGGTGCTCCGAGCCAAAGCGTGAACTTCTGTCTGGTTCGAAACCGTCGGCGGCATAAGCCGGAGATTTTGGGCCGAACAACGAACAACCCGCTTGGGATTCGTGTCTAGATGCCCAATGCGCTGGGGCGCAGACCCAGGTGGCGGCGTACCGCGAGCCACAAGATGAGATTCCATGCGACAAGGCTGGAGGCGGTGGCGATGGCCGCTCCCTCAATTCCCCATAGAGGAATGAGCAAGGCGTTCAGGGCGATGTTGAGAATAGCTGCGAGGCCCACTCCCCAGGCCGTGATGCGCTCATGGCCTGTCATGTTAAGAACGAGGCCCACCGAGCCGGCGGCCACGTTGACCAACTGGGCACCTGCCAGGATGGCCATCGCGATGGCGCCGGGAGCGTATTCCGCGCCGAAGACCGTATTCAATAACCAAGGGCCTGCAATGATCAGCATCAGGCCCAGGGGCAAGGTGAGCAAGAGTGCTCGGCGGGCGCTGGCGGACAGGAGTCGCTGAAGGCGGACGCTGTCGCCCTGATAATAATAGCTTGCCACGCGAGGGGCGATCACCGTGTTGACGGCCGCCAGGACGAACGTCAGCAATTCCGCTGCACGGATAGCAACGGCATAGATGCCGGC
>JBAVNO010000117.1:0-3917 GCA_049691095.1 Alphaproteobacteria bacterium
CACGTCCGGGCGCGCGCCCGCGGCGGCGAGCACGCGCAGCGCAATGCGCCGGCTCAGGCCCCATTTCTCCATCGCCGATGCGATCACGAACCCGCCCAGGAACAGGAACAGGATGGGGTTCGCGAAATGGGGCGCGACCTTGTCGATCGGCGCGATGCCGAGCAGCGGGAACGCCGCCAAAGGCACCAGCGCGGTGGCTGCGATCGGCGCCGCTTCGGTCATCCACCAGACGGCCATGAGCGCCGCCACGGCGCTCACCCGCCACGCATGCTCCGGCATGCCTTGGGGCGGCGGCAGCGCCATGACGAGGACGAACGCCGCCACGCCCGCCACGAGCCCGATGCGGGCCGCGACGCCGCGCGCGAAGGCCCGGCTCTCCGCGGAAGAGCGACACGATGACGCGGCAGGGAAGGAGTCCATCGCCCGGCACTGGACAAAGGGAATGACGGCCACCACTCTTTCGGAAACCCTGCATCCGATCAAGCCCGCCTCCGACCATCTCATGGACCAGACCTCCTCCCTGCGCCTCGCAATATTCGACTGCGACGGCACGCTCGTGGACGGCCAGTACGCGATCCTGGCCGCCATGCGCGCGGCCTGGCGGGCCGAGCACATCCCCGACCCGGATCCGGACAAGGTCCGCCGCGTCGTTGGGCTGCCCCTGGTCACGGCCATCGAGACCCTGCTGCCGGATGCGAGCGCCGCGCTTCACCGCGCGTTGTCCGTCCATTACGTCGAGGCCTTCCAGCGCCTTCGCATGGCTCCCGATTACCGCGAGCCATTGTTCCCCGGCGCGGTCGAGGCGCTGGAGCGGATGGCGTCGGAGGGCTTCGTCCTGGGCATCGCCACCGGCAAATCGAGGCGCGGCCTGCTCGCCACCCTGGGGAGGCACGGCCTGGAACGGCGCTTTGCCACCTTTCAGACCAGCGACGAAGGGCCGGGCAAGCCGGACCCTCGTATGGTAAACTTGGCCATGGCGGATATCGGGGCCGAGCCTGCGGGCACGGTCATGATCGGCGACACGGTCTTCGACATGGAAATGGCGCAAAACGCCAACGTGATCGCGGTCGGCGTGAGCTGGGGCTATCACGGCGGCCATGAATTGCGCGCCGCCGGCGCCGTGGCCGTGGCCGACACGTTCGACGACCTACCCCGAATCATCGCCGACGTGATGAACAGGCAGCAGGGAGGGGCAGATGCGGATTAGGGCAGCAACACTGGTCAAGATCGCGGTCGCGCTGGTCGTGGTAGCGGTGATCGCCGCCGTCGTCGTCCTGAAGTCGATCGACCTCAATCAGTACAAGGGGCTGATCGCCGAGAAGGTGGAGGAGGCGACCGGCCGGAAGCTCGTCATCGCCGGACCGATCTACCTGTCACTGTTCACGCTGCAGCCTGCGATTGCGGTCGACGACGTGTCGTTCTCGAACGCGGCCTGGGGCACGCGTCCCGAGATGGTGCGTCTGAAGCGCCTGGACGCCCAGGTGGCGCTGCTGCCGCTTCTCTCGAAGCGCGTGGTGGTGAAACGCCTGGTCCTGGTGGCGCCCGACATCCTGCTCGAAACCAACGCCAAGGGCGAAGCCAATTGGGCGTTCGGCAAGCCGGCCGCGAAGGCCGAGCCGCAGGCGCCTCCGGCCGCGGGGCCGGGCGTCCTGCCGGTGGTGAACGAAGTCGGAATCACGGACGGCAGCCTCACCTACCTCGACGGGGTCACGGGCAAGAAAACCACGCTCAAGCTGGACAACCTGTCGGCCCGCGCCGCCAGCGCGGCGAGCCCGCTCGCGATTTCCATCGCGGGCGAATACAACGACAACGCCTTCAAGGTCGACGGCACGCTGGGACCGCTGGCCGAGCTGACGGCGCCCAAGGCGCCGTTCCCGCTGGACCTCGCGGCCGAGGCCGGCGGCGCGAGCGTGAAACTCAAGGGAACCATCGCCAAGCCGATGGAAGCCAAGGGCATCAACATCGACCTCTCGGTCGAGGGCAAGAGCCTGGCCGACGCCGGCGCCCTGGCCGGCGCCAGCCTCCCCAAGGTCGGCCCTTACGCGCTTGCCGCCCACGTGGCCGACGCTGACGGCGGCATCAAGGTCGAACACCTGAAGGGCACGCTGGGCAAGAGCGACCTGTCGGGCGATCTGGTGCTGATACAGGGCAAGAAACCCACCGTGCGGGCGACGTTCGCCTCCAAGCTGCTCGATCTGTCGGAGCTCGCGCCGCCCAGCGGCGAGGGGGCCAAGGCCCCGTCCGGTACCGGCGAGGCGAAGGGCGGGGCGGCCAAGGACGGCCGGCTCTTCAGTGACGCGCCCCTCCCGCTCGACGGCCTCAAGGCCGCCAACGCCGACGTCAAGCTTGCGGCCGACCAGCTCGTGCTCCCCAACGGGCTGGCGCTTGGCAACGTGGCGGTGACGCTGACGCTGGTCGATGGCCTGCTCACGGTGAAACCGGTTTCCGCCGACGTCGTGAACGGCAAGGTCGCGGCCAACGTGTCGCTCGACGCACGCCAGCCCCAGGCCGGGCTGGCGCTGGACGCCAAGGCGAACGATCTCGATCTGGCCGAGATGGTCAAGGAGATGAAGATCAACCAGAAGGTCGACGGCAAGGCGACCTTCGAGGGTTCGGCGAAAGGCCAGGGCGCGTCGGTCCGGGCCATCATGGCCGGGCTCAACGGTCAAACCAGCCTTTCGATCGGCGAGATGCGGGTGGACAACACGCTGATGAAGATCGTGATGGCCGACCTCGCCAAGGCCGTGGTGGGCCAGGGCGACGCCTCCAAGATCAACTGCGTGATCAGCCGCTTCGACATCGCCAAGGGGCTGGCGACGTCCAAGACACTGGTGGTGGACACGGAGTCCGTCACCATCCGCGGCTCGGGCACGGTGAATCTCGCCACCGAGCAACTCGACCTGTACCTCGATCCCAGCCCCAAGGCGGCGGCGGTCGCGGACTTGGCGATCCCGGTCAAGATCACCGGCACGCTGGCCTCGCCCAGCGTGGCCCCCGATCCGGCGGCCCTGGCCAAGAAGCTGGGCTCGGCGGTGACGGGCGTCGCGGGCGCTGCGACCGGCGCGGGACTGGCCGGCGGCATGCTGGGCAAGATCGTGGGCGAACAGGCGACGGGTGAAGACAAGGGCGCGGCGGCTGCGGGCGGCGATCCCTGCGCCGAGGCCCTGGGTATGGCTCCGGCGAAGGCCCCGGCCCAGTCGGCGAAGCCGGGCCAGCCGGCGGCTCAGCCTGCCGCCAAACAGCCGGCGCCGAAGCCCTCGAGCCCGATCGAAGATGTCGGAAAGAAGCTCAAGGGCCTGTTTGACTAGACGCGCGTCCAGACCGCGGCGCTTTTACCGCGCGGCCGTGGCGGCCGCGGGCGAGGGCGGCCACACCGTGGCGCTCGACGGCAGGCCGCTGGGCACCCCCGCCAAGGCCGCGTTCGTGGTTCCAACCCTGGCCCTGGCCGAGGCCATCGCCGCCGAGTGGCAGGACCAGGGCGAGGTCATCGAGCCCGAGACCCTGCGCCTGACCCGGCTCGCCAACACCGCCATCGACCGCGTCCGCGTCGTGCGGGACGCCGTGATCGACGAGACGCTGGGATTCGGCGGCAGCGATCTTCTGTGCTACCGGGCCGAGGCGCCGCCGGAGCTGGTGCAGCGTCAGAATGCCGCCTGGGAGCCTCTCCTGGCGTGGCTGGCGGCGAGCCACGGGGTGGCGCTTCGCGTCACCGCGGGCGTGGTGCCATTGGAGCAGAGCGAGGCGGCGCTCTCGGGCCTGAGGGCGGCGCTGGAAGCCATGGACGACATGATGCTGACGGCCGTGCATGGCGCCACCGCGGCTTGCGGATCGCTGGTGATCGCCCTGGCGCTGGCCGAGGGCCGGATTTCGGCCCTCGATGCCTTCCGCCTGTCCCGCATCGACGAGTTGTTCCAGGC
>JBAVNO010000118.1:0-3948 GCA_049691095.1 Alphaproteobacteria bacterium
CCCCTACGAGGTGCTGGACGACATCCTGAGTTGCCTCATCGAAGGCGACCTGGGCGTCGAGGACATCGTCGCCCGCGGCCACGACGAGGCGACCGTCAGGCGCGTGTGGCACATGGTGGACACCGCCGAATACAAGCGGCGCCAGGCGCCCCCCGGCGTCAAGGTGACGCGGCGGGCCTTCGGCCGCGAGCGGCGCTATCCCATCACCAACGCCTTCAAGGGCGCGTCATGACGGTTGCCGTCCGGTTCGCGCCCAGCCCGACGGGCTTTCTTCACGTCGGCAACGCCCGCGTCGCGCTCGTCAACTTCCTGTTCGCCCGGAAGCACCAGGGCCGGTTCGTGCTGCGCATCGACGACACCGACCGCGAGCGGTCGCGGCCCGAATTCGTGGACGCGATCGAACAGGATCTGGGCTGGCTCGGCCTCGCGTGGGACAAGGAGATCCGCCAGTCCGACCGGCTCGCGCTCTATGCCGAGGCTCTGGAGAAACTCAAGGCCGGGCGCCGCGCCTACGCCTGCTACGAGACGCCCGAGGAGCTGGAGACGAAGCGAAGACTCCAGCTCGCCAAGGGCAGGCCGCCCGTTTACGACCGCGCCGGGCTGAGCCTCACGGACGCCGACAAGCGGAAGCTCGAATCCGAGGGGCGCCGGCCGCACTGGCGCTTCCTGCTTTCCGACGCGCGCATCGTGTGGGACGACTTGGTGCACGGCGAGATCGGGTTCGAGCCCGACAGCCTGTCCGATCCGGTCCTGATCCGAAGCGACGGGCAGCCGCTCTACGCCTTCACGTCGGTGGTGGACGACGTGGCGCTGACGATCTCCCATATCCTGCGCGGCGACGATCACATCGCCAATTCGGCCGCCCAGACCCAGATGTTCGAGGCCCTGGGCCACGCCTGCCCGCGGCTCGGCCACCTGCCGCTGCTGACCGACATCGAAGGGGGCGGGCTTTCCAAGCGGCTCGGCAGTCTGTCGCTCCGGGACCTTCGCGCCGAGGGAGTCGAGCCCATGGCGCTGGCGAGCCTGTTGGCGCGGCTCGGGACCTCGGACGCCATCGAGCCCTGCGGCGATCTGGCGGCGCTTTGGGCCGGTTTCGATCTCGGCAAGTTCGGCCGCGCCTCGCCCAAGTTCGACCCCGCGGAGATGATGCGCCTCAACGCCCGCATCCTGCACGAGATGCCGTTCGACGTGGCGCGGCCGCGCTTGGCCGGCCTCGGCCTGCCCGCGGCCGACGAGGCGTTCTGGCTCGCGGTGCGGCCCAATCTCGAGAAGCTCTCCGATGCCCGGGTGTGGTGGGACGTGTGCCGCGCGCCGATTGCGCCGGTCGTGACCGATGCCGCCTTCCTCGCCCGCGCGGCGGACCTGTTGCCGGCCGCGCCCTGGGGACCCGCCACGTGGCGGGAATGGACCGAGGCCGTGTCCGCCGCCACCGAAGCCAAGGGCCGCACACTCTACCGGCCGCTACGGCTCGCGCTGACGGGGCTCGATCATGGACCGGCCCTGGAGAACCTGCTACCAATGATCGGCCCGGAGCGGGCCCGCGCCCGGCTCTCGGGAAAAACCGCCTGATCGCAACGGCTTGTGCAAGGATTGGGAGCGAAGTTGGGCCTCGTCCTCTACAACACGTTGACCCGCGAGAAGGGGCCGTTCGTGCCCCTGGACTCGTCGAACGTCCGCATGTACGTGTGCGGGCCGACGGTCTACGACTTCGCGCACGTCGGCAACGCGCGGCCCGTGGTGGTGTTCGACGTTCTGTTCCGCCTGCTGCGCCGCATCTACGGCGAATCCCACGTCACCTACGTGCGCAACATCACCGACGTGGACGACAAGATCATCGCCGCCGCGCGCGAGAACGACGAGCCGATCGAGAGCGTGACCGCGCGCACCACCAAGGCCTTCCACGACGACATGGCCGAGCTGGGCGCGCTGCCGCCCACGCACGAGCCGCGTGCGACCCAGCATATCGCCGGCATGACCGCGATGGCGCAGCGTCTGATCGACTCGGGCCACGCCTACGTCGCGGACGGGCACGTGCTGTTCCACGTGCCCTCGATGCCGGACTACGGCAAGTTGTCGCGGCGCGACCGGGACGAGATGATCGCGGGCGCGCGGGTCGAGGTCGCGCCCTACAAGAAGGACCCCGCCGATTTCGTGCTGTGGAAGCCATCGAGCCCCGACCAGCCGGGCTGGGATAGCCCGTGGGGCAGGGGCCGGCCGGGCTGGCACCTGGAATGCTCGGTCATGAGCGAGTCGCACCTGGGCGACACCTTCGACATCCACGGCGGCGGGCTCGACCTCATCTTCCCCCACCACGAGAACGAGATCGCGCAGAGCACCTGCGCCCATCACGGCAAACCCTTCGTGCGCTATTGGGTGCATAACGGGTACGTCACCGTGAACGGCGAGAAGATGTCGAAGTCGCTGGGCAATTTCTTCACCGTCCGCCAGCTTCTCGAGGAAGGGCACCGGGGCGAGGCCATCCGCCTCGTGCTGCTCTCCGCCCATTACCGCCAGCCGCTGGATTTCTCGCGCGAGGGGCTGAAACAGGCCAAGCACACGCTCGATCGATTCTACATCGCGCTCCGCGAGACGGCGGACGTGAAGGCCGATGCCGGCGCGCCGGTGCCCGATTCGGTGAGTGCCGCACTCATGGATGATCTCAATACGCCGCTGGCGCTCTCGCATTTGCACGAGGTGCTGACGGCGCTGAACAAGTCTGCCGGAAAGGAAAAGGCGGACCTGAAAGCCGAGCTTCTCGCCGGTGCCGGTGCGCTCGGGCTGCTGCGGCACGATGCCGAGGAATGGCTGAAGGCGGGTGCCGAAGGGACGGACGAACGCTGGATCGCGCAGCGGATCGCGGCCCGCGAAGCCGCCCGCAAGGCCCGCAATTTCAACGAAGCCGACCGCATCCGCGCGGAGCTCGAGTCCCAGGGGGTCATGCTGGAGGACCGGCCTGGCGGAAAGACCGAGTGGAGGCGCGCGGGATGAGCGCCGACAACCGCATCTACCTGTACGACTCGACGCTGCGCGACGGCGCGCAGACGCAAGGAGTCGATTTCTCCGCCGCCGACAAGGCGGCGGTGGCCGTCGAGCTCGACCGGTTGGGCATCGATTACATCGAGGGCGGCTGGCCGGGCGCGAACCCGACCGACGACGCCTTCTTCCGTTCGCCGCCCGCGCTTACGCACGGGAAGCTCACCGCCTTCGGCATGACGCGAAGGCCGGGCCGCAGCCTGAGCAACGACCCCGGCTTCGGCGCGCTGATCGGGAGCCCGGCCAAGGCCGTGTGCATGGTGGGCAAGTCGTGGGACTTCCAGGTGGACGTGGCGCTCGGCATCGGCCGCGACGAAAATCTCGCCATGATCAAGGAAAGCGTGGCCGCGGCGGTCAAGAAGGTGCCGGAGGTGCTGTTCGACGCCGAGCATTTCTTCGACGGCTTCAAGGACAATCCCGATTATGCACTCGCCTGCGCCAAGGCGGCCTATGAGGCGGGCGCGCGGTGGGTGGTGCTGTGCGACACCAACGGCGGCACGCTGCCCCACGAAATCGAGCGCATCGTGGCCGAGGCGGCCAAGTCGATCCCGGGCAACAAACTCGGCATCCATTGCCACAACGACACCGAGAACGCGGTGGCCAATTCGCTGGCGGCGGTGCGGGCCGGCGTGCGCCAGGTGCAGGGCACGATGAACGGGCTGGGCGAGCGGTGCGGCAACGCCAATCTGGTCTCGATCGTCCCCAGCCTCGTCCTCAAGATGGGGTACGCGACCGGCGTCACGGCCGAGAAGCTGAAGCAGCTCACCCATATCTCGCGGCTGCTGGACGAGCGGCTCAACCGCATTCCCCAGCACAACGCGGCCTATGTCGGCGAGTCGGCCTTCGCGCACAAAGGCGGATTGCACGTCTCGGCGGTGGAGAAGGACCCGCGCTGCTACGAGCACATCGACCCGG
>JBAVNO010000119.1:0-2265 GCA_049691095.1 Alphaproteobacteria bacterium
TCCTCCGCGCCCTCGGGGGTGCCGAGCGCCGCCAGCTCCATGACCACGACCTTGGGCTCCGGCTGCGGCTCCTTCTCGGTGCCGAACCGCAACAGCGGCAGCAAGGCGAGATGCAATGCCGCGGACAGCAGCAGCGCCACGACGAATTGCCAGGATCGGATCTCCATCGCCGTTCGATCGCCGCCCAGGGGTTAGTCGGACTTGGGCGGATGGGTGGAGAGGAGCACCAGCCTGGCGCCCGCCGCCCTCATCATATTGATCAGATCGACCATGTCGCCGGTGTTGGCCCGGGCGTCGATCGTGAAGGTGACCGCCGGCGTCGCCCCGCCCTTGAACACGCCAGCGAGCGCCCCGGGCAGTTCGTCGCGCGGGATCAGGCCGCCGTTGAAGGCGATGCGCCCGTCGGGCGCGACCACGATCTCGACCGGTTCGTACAGCGGTTCGACCTGGGAACTGTCGCCGGTCGTGGATTCGGGGCGCACGACCGGGAACGGATCGGGCGTGCTCAACGTTCCCGCGAGCATGAAGAAGATGAGCAGCAGGAAGATGACGTTGATCAGGGGCACGAGATTGAGCCCCATGCGGATTCTGCGCCGGCCCTCAAACTCCATCGCGCCGCCTCCACCGCCGCGCCGCGGCGGGTGCGGTGTGCCCATGACCGGCGGGCATGGACAAGGACCCGGTCACGGGCGCGGCTCCGCCGTGCGGGTGACGAAACGGATGTTCTCGCTTCCGGCCTCGCGGATGCGGTCCATGATCTGCACCGTGCGCTGCACCGGCACGCTGCGCTCGGCGCGCAGCGACACCTGGCGGTGGCTGTCGCCGCCGATCAGCGCGCGAACGGCCGGCGTCAGCCGGTCGACGTCGATCGCCGCGCCGTTGAGGCGCACCGCGCCGTCGGCCGTCACTTCCACCACCACCGTATCGGGCGAGCGCGCGGCGGTCGGGGCGCCGGCCGACAGGCGCAGGATCACCGATTCCGCCTCGAAGAACGAGGTCGCCAGCATGAAGAACACGAGCAGCAGGAATACGATGTCGATCAACGGCGTGATGTTGACCGACAAGGGCGTGCGGCTGTAGCCCTCGAAATGGAGATGGTCGTCGGAGTGGATCACGAGGCCGCTCCGCGGCCGCGGCTCCGGCCCAGGACGGTGTTGACGCGCACGACCGAATCCTTCATGGCGACGCGGACGCGCTCGACCTCGCCCTCGAGGAAATAGAACGCCGCCAGCGCCGGAATGGCGATCGAGAGTCCGAAGGCGGTGGTCAACAGCGCTTCCCAGATGCCGCCTGCCAGGATCGTCGGGTCCACCTCGGCGCCCGCCTTCTCCAGCTGCGAGAAGGCGGCGATCATGCCGAACACGGTACCGAGCAGGCCGAGAAGCGGGCTCAGATTCGCGACCACCTCGAGGCTGCCGAGGAAGCTTTCGAGCTTTCGGATCTCACCCGAGCCGACGCGCGCGATCTCGGCGTCCCGGTCGCGATCCGCCATGGCGCGGTCGACGCCGGTTGCGATCGCCGAATCCAGCACGCGGGCGACCGGGTTGACCTCGCCGGTCAGGATCTGGCGCGCGCCGCCCACGTCGCCGCGGCCGAGCTGCGCCACCACCGTGTCGATGAACCCGAGACGGCGCAGCCTGGCCTGCGAGAAGTGGAGAAGCTTGAGGAGCGCTACCGCGAGCGCCAGGATCGAAAGCGCCAGCAGGACGTACATCACGGACCCGCCCCGCTCCAAGAGGTCGAATCCGCTTGTTACCCAAGTCATGTCCATCACGTGATTCCCATGTCCGTCGTGTTGCGCATCTCGTCGGCTTGACCCGCGGTCCCGGCCGCCGGATTGCGGCCGCCACCCCGGCGATCGACCCCGGCGATCGACTCCGGCGATCGACCCCGGTGATCGACCCCGCCGACTGCAAGTTCTCTTCCGGCCTCGCGGCCGCCCCAGCCTACCTCGGATGACGGTGATTCAGGGCCAACCGGCCGCGCGGTGCGCCAGGGCGCGGTCGAAACCAGGTTGCGAGCGCGGAGATTATCACGGCATACCCTCGGCTTTGTAGGGCTGTTACCGTTCTGTTACCCGGCCAAGGCGGCGGGAAGCCAGGGGTATTCGGACCCGAAGCGCGCCTTTGCGTGCCCCGGGGCGCCGCGGGAAGGGTAGAATGGCCCCGCCATGACCATGCCGCCGATCGAGGACGCCCGCCCGCCCGAGGCCGATGCGCCGTCCGGCCAACCTTCGCGCACGCCTTTGCCCGCCGGGTCGCGAAG
>JBAVNO010000120.1:0-1769 GCA_049691095.1 Alphaproteobacteria bacterium
GTGCCGGAATGGGCCCGGTGCCCGGATCGGCCAGCCGCGACCTGAGCCGCGCGCGTTCGGTCTCGATGCGGTGCGCGGACCAGCCGCCGCGGCCGAGGCTGGCGCGGATCGCACCCAAAATATCGCCTCTCGCCCCGCTCATCGCCGGCGCCGCTGCCAAAGGTCGTGGAAGGTCGCGCCCTCGGGGGCCGGGAAATCCCGCCCCTCGGTCCAGCCCGAGGCGAAGGGAAGCCACCGCACTGCGCCCCGGCCCCGGCCGAGCCGCGCCAATGCGCCCGTGGCCATGCGCGTGGCCGCGCGGTAGAGACGCGGCCTTTTGGCCAGCATCGCCCACAGCCGCACCGCCCATGTCGAGCGCGAGGGGGTGAGCGTCTCCCATGCCTTCTCGCGCCAGCGCCGGAGCAGGCGCGGCAACGGGATATGCATGGGGCAGACCTGCTCGCAGCGGCCGCACAGAGTCGAGGCGTTGGGGAGATGCGCCGCGCGGTCGATGCCGATCAGCCACGGCGTCATCACCGCCCCCATGGGGCCGGGATAGACCCAGCCATAGGCGTGGCCGCCGACCGCGCCATAGACGGGGCAGTGATTCATGCATGCGGCGCAGCGGATGCATCGCAGCATGTCGCGGAACTCGCTTCCCAGCATGGCGGAGCGCGTGTTGTCGAGCAGGATGACGTGGAATTCGTCGGGCCCGTCCAAATCGTTCCTGTGTTTCGGGCCGGAGACGAAGGTGGTGTAGGCGGTGATGTCCTGCCCCGTGGCCGAGCGGGCCAGCACCCGCAGGATGGTGCAGGCGTCATCGAGCGTGGGTACGATCTTCTCGATGCTGGCGAGCACGATATGCACCGGGGGCAGCGCCATGGTGAGGTCGGCGTTGCCTTCGTTCGTCACCACCACCGCGGCCCCGGTCTGGGCCACCAGCATGTTGGCGCCGGTGATGCCCACGTCGGCGCCGAGGAACTTCTGGCGCAGGATCGCGCGCGCCTCGTCCAGCATCTCGCGCGGGGTCTCCAGGCGTTTGGTGCGGCCGTAGGCGCGGTGGGATTCGAGGAACGCATCGGCGATCTGCGGGGCCTCGAGATGGATGGCGGGGGCGATGATGTGGCTCGGCGGCTCCTTGCGGAGCTGGATGATGTATTCGCCGAGATCGGTTTCCACCGGCGTGATCCCGTGGGCCTCCAGGTGCTCGTTGAGCGCAATCTCCTCGGCCACCATGGACTTGCCCTTGGTGACCAGCTTCGCCCCCGCCTGGCGGCAGATGGAGAGCACGGCGGCACGGGCCTCGGCGGCGTCGCGGCACCAGTGCACGTGCCCGCCCTGGTCCCGCACCTTGGCCTCGAACAGCTCCAGATAGAGGTCGAGGTTGGCAAGCACGTGGTCCTTGATGGCGGCGGCGCGGTGCGTCAGCGCGTCGAATTCCGGAAGCCGCGCGATGGCCGCGGCGCGCTTCTCCTGGAACCCGACCGGGATGTTGGTGAGCGCGCGCTGCAGCACGGGATCGGCCAACGCCCGGCGCGTGTTGCGGGGAAAACTCTCCGGCGTGCGGGCTTCGGGTGTTGCCAAGGCCGCGCCCCTTACCGGCCCTGCTCGCCGATGGCCGGGCCCTCGTCGCCCGCCAGCACCTCGGCCGTGTGACGCACATGCAGGGCGACGCCCATGCGCCGGCACCGTCCCGCCAGATGGAGGAGACAGCCGAGATCCCCGGCAAGCAGCGTGCCGGCGCCGGTCGAAACCGCGCTCTTGATCTTGTCGTCGGCCATGCGCTCGGA
>JBAVNO010000121.1:0-9135 GCA_049691095.1 Alphaproteobacteria bacterium
GAAGGCGGCGGCGATTCGGGACCGCTTGCCGTCGAGACCGACGGCGTTTCGCGGTCGTCCGACGGCGAAGTCACGTCTTGGGCGGTCTTGGTGGCATCGCCGGCGGCGTTGTCCACCACCCGGCGCGAACCGGGGATGGTGCTTGCGACGTAGTTTCCTTGCTGCCGGGGCGTGGCGACACCCAGCACCGCGAGCCGGACGTCCTCTTTGCTGGCGCTGCGCAAGATCCGGTAATAGGCCACGTTGCGTTCCGCTTCGGCCGGAGCCAGGTCGACTCGCGACATCTTCAGCGCGTCGTCGTCCCGGCCGGCGAGCCCATACACCAGGGCGAGATTCTGCCGTAGCCGCGGGCTTGCGGCCGGGTCGGCGGCGGCGGATTTCAAGACATCGATGGCCCGGTTCATATCGCCGCCGAGCGCCAGCGACAGGCCGAGATTATTGAGCAGCGAAAGGGAATTGGGCGCCAGTTTCAATCCCGCGTCGTAGCTTTCCTGGGCCTTGGCGTGAGCCCCCATGCGGTCATAGGCCACGCCCTGTGCATTGAAGGTGCGGTAATCGGGCGCGATCGCCGCCGACGCATTCAATTGGTCGAGGGCAAGCGCGGGCTGATTGAGACCGATGAGCGCAATCCCCAACCCGCGCATCGCTTCGGCGCTGTGGGGCGCGGCGACGAGGGCCTGACGGAAGGCCTCGGCGGCGTCGTTATGGGCGCCCAGGTCGTTGAGCGCGAGGCCGAGCTTGATCAGCGGTTCCGGCTGGAACTTGTCGAGTGCGTGCGCCCGCCGGAAGAAATCGACCGCAGTCGCCGGATCGCCGGCAAGCCGCACCGACTCCCCGACCCGGGTCAGGGCCGCGATGGTGCCCGGCGGGGGCGGTTCGGGGGTGTTGGCGGCGTCCGCGGCGGTGGGATGAAGCGAGTCCCGGAGGGGATCGTTTGCGCAGGCACCGAGAAGGAGAACAATCGCCGTAGCCGTAGCCGCGATGCAACGCCGTTCGTGCAACCCCGTCATAGAGTTGTGCCCCCCGAGATGAAGACGTTTTGTTGGCACAGTTGTACGACGGGCATGGTTAATACCCGGTAAACCGGGAACGATTCAGGCCGCGGCGAATAGGCGCAGAAATTACGTGAGGGATGGCGCGGAAGCGTCCGTCAGAGCACGCATTTGGGGTCCGGGCACCAACACGGGATGCCCTGGGGGATCAAATCGCTGTCGCGATAGTCCCAGGTCAACTCCACACCCGCCGGAATATCGGTCTTGGCCCGGACCACCAGCGTGCGCTCGATATAGCAGTTCGCCTGGCAGGAATGATTCATGAAATCGACGCCGCGCACGTCGTCCGGCGCGATCGGGGCCAGCGCGTAGAAAGTGTCGCCCTCAGCCGCCAGGTGGATCAGCATGTGCGGATCCTCGCGGCCGTAATCGACCTTGCCGTCGGGCAGGATCCGCAGCCGGACCGCCCGTCCGTCGAATACCGCAATGACGCTGTCTTTCGCGATTTTCTTGCGGCTGAATACGCCGCGGCCGCCGTCTTGGAGTGCCCGCACTTCCACCAGGTCGAGGTTGGTCCAACTCATTCGGTGTGGGTCGCCTCCGCTTCAGGGATCGAGGGTGTGACGCGCCGGCTCGACCTTCGCGCTTGATAACATCGGCGGGCAACGCCCGCAAGGCGAACGCGCGCGGTCCGCCGCGCCTTCGGCGGCAGCCCGGGAGCACGCCGGCGTAGGCGCTGAAAAGGCCCGGTCACCCGCTGCCCGTTCGGAAAGAGTGTAATTTTTTTACCATTCCGACCCGATCATGGGCGCCGGATTACTTACGGTCATAACTTACGGTCGTTGTCATGCTCGGATCGCTGGCCAAGATTCTGTTCTCCGGTTCCCGGCCCAAGGACGATGAGTGCCGCCGGGAATCCCGCGAGCAGGTGGCGTTCGGTTCGCTCCAGATCGGCGACGCGACCTATCCCTTGAAAAACTGGAGCACCACCGGATTCCTGGCCACCAGCTACGGCGGCGCCGAACAGGAAGGGGACCGCGTATACATCCGCCTGTCGGTTCAGCTTCCGGGTCGCACCTTCGACATGGCCTGCAAGGGCATCGTCGTCCGGGTCGACCGGGAGGCGCGCGAGGTCGCCGGCGTGTTCGTCAACGTCCGCACCGAGGACCGCGTCACTCTGGACCGCTATTTTTCGTCGCTCTAGGGCCGAGCCATTCGGTTACTCTCGACCGGCAAGTCGTAGACTGCTTTTTTTGTCCTGTTTGGTCCGGTCCCGATCTTGCGGCCGGGCGAAGGAAAAATCCCGCGACACCCGCCGAGCCGACCCTCACATAACGCGTCATGAACGAGACACCGGTCCTGGTCGAGGTCACGCGCGGCGACATGGTGGAGAGCCGCCACCGCGGCTCCGTGTCGGTCGTGGACGCGAAGGGGCGGGAGGTGCTGGCGGTCGGTAATATCGCCGCGCCCATCTATCCCCGCTCCGCGATCAAGCCGCTTCAGGCCCTGGCGCTGGTCGAAAGCGGCGCCCTCGAAGCCTTCGGGCTCGGCGATCAGGAGATCGCGCTTGCCTGCGCCAGCCACAGCGGCGAGAGCCGGCACACCGAACTCGTATCCCGCTGGCTCGCGCGCATCGGCTGCAGCGAGAGCGATCTCGAATGCGGCCCCCAGACGCCGAGTTCCGAGACGGCTGCCCGCGAATTGTGGGCCAAGGGCCTCAAGCCCGGCCCCCTCCACAACAATTGCTCGGGAAAGCACGCCGGTTTCCTGACCGTCGCGCGCCACACCGGTGCGCCCCTCAAGGGGTATATCCGGCGCGACCATCCCGTGCAGCAGACCGTTCTTGCGATCGTGGAGGAGATGTGCGGAGCGAGTCTTTCCGGGGCGCCGCGGGGCATCGACGGCTGCGGCATTCCGGTCGTGGGCCTGCCGCTGCGCGCCGTGGCGCTGGGGATGGCGCGGCTGGCGGACCCGGAGGGGCTCGGGACTCCCCGTGCGGGAGCCGCAAACCGTATTCGGCGGGCCATGGCCGCCCATCCCTTCCTGGTGGGCGGAACCAAGCGCTTCGGCACCGAGGTGATGGAGGTGACGGGCGAGCGCGCGATCCTCAAGGGCGGCGCCGAAGGGGTCTATTGCGGCGTGCTGCCCGGAAAAGGGTTCGGCATCGCACTCAAGATCGACGACGGCGCGGGCCGCGCGGCCCAGGTCGCCATGGGGCGCCTGTTGCGCCGTTTCCAGATCCTGACGGATATCGAGGCCGAGGGCCTCGCCGAAGCGCTGGAGCCCCCGGTCACGAATTGGGCCGGCCTGGTGGTGGGGACGATTCGCGCCGCCGCAGACGCCGGCTGACCGGCTGCACGGGGGCCCGAACGGCCCGCGGACCGCCCGGCCAAGGCCTTGAACCGATGGAGCGAACCCGGCAGAGTGCGCCCATGCGAAACCGCGCGTGGTCCGGAACAGGATTCCTCGGCCGCACCAGGAATGCGCTGGTCAGCGCCTGGCGCGATGTCATGGGCGTGCGCCGGGGCACGCTTGCCGGAGGGCTGAGGCCCGATCTTCCGGCCGAGGACATCGTGCGCCTTCGACAACGCATCGACGAATGTCTGATGGCGCGAGGCGGAGAGGTTTCGTCCCGGTCCCGGGCGGCCGAGATCGGGACCGTCTATGTCGGCCTCAGCGACGAGGGCCGCGACCGGTTCCTGCTCCTGCTGGCGAACGAGTACGGGATCAACCGGGCCCACCTCGCGGCGACCATCACCGCGCTGCAACGGGCGGACGAAGCCGACTATGCGGCCGCCATGGTCCGTCTGCGCGAAGTTCTGGTGCCGCCGCGCATCAGGTTCTTGCGCCAATTCAGCAGCTTGAAGGACGGCATTAAGTTCCTGATCGACCTCCGGTCCGACCTGCGGCAACTGACGGAAAAGGACCGGACGCTGGCGGAGTTCGAGTCGGATTTCCGGGAGCTGCTGGCGTCCTGGTTCGACATCGGATTCCTGGAGTTGCGCCGCATCACCTGGAGCACTCCGGCCGCGTTGCTGGAAAAGCTCATCGTCTACGAGGCGGTCCACGAAATCCGGTCCTGGGACGACCTCAAGAACCGCCTCGACTCCGACCGGCGGTGTTATGCCTTTTTCCACCCGCGGATGCCCGACGAGCCGCTGATCTTCGTCGAGGTGGCGCTGGTGGCCGGCATGGCCGACAACATCCAGACCCTGCTCGATGAAACCGCGCCGCGGGCCGATCTTTCGCTGGCCGACACCGCCATCTTCTATTCCATCTCCAACGCCCAGAAGGGGCTGGCCGGGGTCAGCTTCGGCAATTTCCTGATCAAGCAGGTGATCGACGATCTCGGCCACGACTTCCCCCACGTCGAGACCTTCGCGACCCTGTCCCCGATGCCGGCGTTCCGCTCCTGGATCGACGGCGTTGCGGCCGCCGGACGCGGCCTGCTCGAGCCCGCCGAGACCAAGCAGCTTTCCGACGCCACCGGCATCGAGGACGGCAACCAGGCGCTGCTGTCCCTGATCGAGGACGACTCCTGGGCCGAAAACCCCGACAAGGCCGCGGCGCTGCGGCCCATTCTGTTGAACCTTGGCGCCCGCTACCTGGTCCGGGAACGCAGGAACGGCCGGGCCATCGACCCCGTCGCCCACTTCCATCTCAGCAACGGCGCCCGCATCGAGCGCATCAACTGGCTGGCGGACCGCTCGGCCAAGGGGATGGCCCAATCGGCCGGATTGATGGTCAACTACCGTTACGATTTGAGCGAGATCGAGGCCAACCACGAGGCCTATACGGGCGAGGGGCGGATCACCGCCTCGAGCGCCGTCCGGGGTCTTCTCTAGGCCGACCGCGCGTGCCCCCGGACTGGCCCGAACCGGCGGCCCCGAATGGCGGTCCTCGGCCGCGCGCGTGTTGTTCCGATGGGCCGAGGATGTTAGAGAGCGCGTGGGCCGGGCGCTGCGTCCGGCCAGGAACGTTCGCCGGAAAGATTCCCCAGGAAGGTTTCCTTGACGAAAAAACGGTCAGCCCACGCCTTTCACGAGGATTTCGCCCGCCACGAGTCCGAGCGCCTCTCCTCCCACCGCTCCTTCGGCCTCACGATTTCCGTGGCCCTTGTGGTGGTGGGGCTGTGGCCCTTGGTCCATGGCGGTCCGGTGCGGATCTGGGCCCTGGTCTTGGCCGCGATTCTGGCCATGGCCGCGTGGCTCAGGCCCGAAAGTCTCGCCCCTTTCAATCGCCTGTGGAGCCGCCTCGGCCTGTTCCTGGGCGGGGTCGTCACGCCGGTCGTCATGGGTCTTCTGTTCTTCACGGTGATGACCCCGCTTGCCTTCATCCTGCGCGCACTCGGCAAGGACACGCTGGGCCTCAGGTTCGACCGCGCCGCCGCGACCTATTGGGTGGAGCGCCGTCCCCCGGGGCCCGATCCCCAATCGATGCGCCATCAGTTCTGACGGGTGCGTCTCATGTCCTTCCTTCATGAATTCTGGCTTTTCCTCAAGACGCGCAAGAAGTTCTGGCTGCTGCCGATCCTGGTCATGTTGGCGCTGTTCGGCGGTCTCGTGGTGTTGAGCCAGGGCACGGCGGTCGCCCCGTTCATCTACACCCTGTTCTAGGGGTCTGAATTGCGGGTCCTGGGCGTCTCCGCCTTCTACCATGACAGCGCGGCGGCCTTGGTCGAGGACGGCGCGATCGTCGCGGCGGCCCAGGAGGAGCGCTTCACCCGCAAAAAGCACGACGCCTCGTTTCCCCACAATGCCATCGCCTATTGCCTGGCCGAGGCGGGCGCGGGCCTCGACGGCGTCGATCTGGTCGCCTTCTACGACAAGCCGTTCCTGAAATTCGAGCGGCTGCTGGAGACGTACCTGGCGTTCGCGCCCCGGGGGTTCCGGTCGTTCGGCATGGCGATGCCGCTGTGGCTGCGCGAGAAACTGTTCCAGAAGGACTTGCTGCGCCGCGAGCTGCGGTCGTTCGCGCCCCACTTCGACTGGCAGAACCGGCTCGTGTTCGCCGAACACCATCAGAGTCATGCCGCCAGCGCCTTCTTCCCGTCCCCCTTCGAGGAAGCCGCCATCCTGACCATGGACGGGGTGGGGGAGTGGGCGACGACGTCCGTGGCGCTGGGCTCCGGCAACCGCATCGAGACCCTGCGCGAAATCCATTTCCCCCATTCGCTCGGGCTCCTCTATTCCGCCTTCACCTATTACGCGGGATTCAAGGTCAACTCCGGCGAATACAAGCTGATGGGACTGGCGCCCTACGGCGAGCCGCGCTATGCGCAGGCGATCCTCGACCATCTGATCGACCTCAAGCCGGACGGGTCGTTCCGTCTCGACCAGTCCTATTTCGACTATTGCACCGGGCTCACCATGACGAACGCCCGGTTCGAGGCCTTGTTCGGCGGACCGCCCCGGCGGCCCGAAGACCCGATCGAGCGGCGCCACATGGACGTGGCCGCGTCCATCCAGGCCGTGACCGAAGAGGCGGTGTTGCGCCTCACCCGCGCGCTGGCCGCGGAGACCGGCATGAAGAACCTGTGCCTCGCCGGGGGCGTCGCGCTCAATTGCGTCGCCAACGGCAAGGTTCTGCGCGACGGCCGGTTCGCCAATGTCTGGATTCAGCCCGCCGCCGGAGACGCCGGCGGCTCGGTGGGCGCCGCGCTCGCAGCCTACCATTATCATCTCGGCCATCCGCGCCGCGCGGCCCCAACCGGCGACGGCATGAAGGGCGGATATCTCGGCCCGGTCTTCGCGCAGCACGACATCGAGCGCCGCCTCGAGGAGGCCGGGGCCAGATTCGAGGTGCAGGCCGAGCCGGAGCTCATCGCACGCGCGGCCGGGGCGCTGGCGTCGGGCGCCGCGCTCGGCTGGTTCCAGGGCAGGATGGAGTTCGGGCCCCGCGCCTTGGGCGCCCGTTCGATCTTGGCCGATCCCCGCGGTCCCGAGGTGCAGTCGAAGCTCAACCTCAAGGTCAAGTTCCGAGAATCCTTCCGGCCCTTCGCCCCCTCGGTGCTGCGCGAAGACGCGGCCGACTGGTTCGAACTCGACCGCGAAAGCCCGTACATGCTGCTGGTCGCGGGCGTGAAGCCGGCGCGCCGCGTCGCGCCTCCGGCCGCGGCGGAATCCGTGTCCGGTCTCGACAAACTGAAGGTTCCGCGCTCGCAAATCCCCGCGGTGACGCACGTGGATTACTCGGCCCGGATTCAGACCGTGGATCGCGGCACCAATCCCCGCTACCACGCGCTTCTCTCCGCGTTCCGGGGGCTGACCGGCTGCCCGGTGCTGGTCAACACCAGCTTCAACGTGCGCGGCGAGCCCATCGTGTGCACGCCCGAGGACGCCTTCCGCTGCTTCATGGGCACCGGCATCGAGACGCTGGCGATCGGCGACTGCTTCCTTCGCAAGGAAGACCAGGACCCGAATCTCAAGCGCGACTACAGCGAAACCCTGGCGCCCGATTGACGAACATGGGGGGCCTCACGACGCGCCAGCGAACGAAGAACGCGATCTTCTACCTGCTCATGTTCGCGCTGCCGCTCGCCGTGGTGGCGGCGTTGCCGTTCGCCTATTACGCGGTCCAGAAGATCCTGTATCCGTACCACTATTGCGGCAGCTACGGGCGCGTGGACGGCGAGCTCGGCTGGACCCTGGCGCCCGACGCCCAGTCCTGCATGTCGATGGGGAACTGGCTCGACGGCAAGACCTATTTCAGCTCCACCATCTTCACCGACGGCCTGGGGTTCCGTTCGCAAAGTCGAAGCGGGGAGCCTCCCGCCGGCGGGGTCGTGACCATCGGCGATTCCTGGACCTTCGGCTACGCCGTCGACTACGAGCAAAGCTATCCCTATCACCTGGCGCAAATGACGGACCTGCCGGTGGTCAATCTCGGGGTCCCGGCCTACGGATCGGCCCAGGCGTTCCTGCTTCTCGAACGCCACGCGGCGCGGCTCAAGCCGCGCGCCGTGGTGTATCTCAACCAGGGACTTTGGGCGCGCTCCATCTGCGAGGGCAGGGGCGAGAACACGCTGTTGCCCTGTTTGCGCGCCGGACCGGCGCCGGACGCGGTGGAGCTCGTCAAACCGAGGGCGGGGTTCGTGGCGGCCCAGGCGGCGCGGGGCATCTACCCCGGCGGCTACTTGACCGCCGGGAACACGACCTGGGGCTACTTCGTCCTCAGCCGGCCGTGGGCCTTGGGCCAGAAGATTCTGGCGGCCGCCGCAGGCCGGCTCGGCCTGTCCGGCGGCAACGACATGCCGGGGGCGCGGCCCGCGGCCATGCACGCCTTCACCTTGCGGCGGTTCCTGGACCTGGCCCGGGCGCAAGGCTTCGTGTTCATCCTGGTGGACCCGGAAGGGGACTATCGCCAACCCGCCGCCGAGGCGGGCGCCGATGCGCCGCTGGTCTATATGGGGCCGCCGGAGTGGCGCGCCGAGGTGGCGGCGCCGTCGCGCGCGCTCCCGCCCGAACAGGTGCGCGTTCCCAAGGACGGGCACTACGCCGACGGCATGAACCGGCTGATCGCGGCGGCGGTCGCGAAACGGCTGGCCGCGGTCACAAGCCGCTGACCGCGCCGCCCGACCGCCTGCGTTCGGCCAGCACCTTGTCCTCGAGCGCGATGCGCTGCCGCGTGACGATGGCATGGGCAACCAACGCCACCGCCGCGATCTGCCAGGCGCCGAAGATGAGGGGCGCGACCGCCAGCTCGCCTGCGATCAAAAGATAGTTGGGGTGGTTGAGCCACCGGTAGGGGCCGTTCGCCCTGAGGGGCGCGCCCGGCATGGTCACGATGCGGGTGGTCCAGTAAGGGCCGAGGCTCGCCATCACCCACACGCGGAAAAGGAGAAGCGCGCCGTAGAGCGCGAGGAAGGCCATGTAGACCGGCGCGTCGGCCGGAACCAGGAACGCCAGCGCCAACAGCCAACCGGCGTGCACCAGCACGATCCAGCGGTAGCCGGGCTCGTCCGCCACGATCCCGCCGCGGGCCACCAGACGCGTCAGATTCCGCTTCCCGTAAAGAAGTTCGGCCAAACGCTGGGCCACGATGAAGCCGACGATGAGGCCGTGTGCGCCCATCCCGGAGTCTTACGGAAGGTCGAGGGTGAGGAAGGCCGCCGTGAAGCCCGGGCCCAGCGCGGACATCAGAT
>JBAVNO010000122.1:0-6895 GCA_049691095.1 Alphaproteobacteria bacterium
ATTGGAGGCTTGCCGCCGCGTCGCTCGCGGCGGTCATCGCGTTGTCCCATGTCTCGCTGGCGGCGCAGGCCCCGGCCAAACCCGGATCCATCGGGCATCTCGACGTCGAATACCTGATCGAGGGCAAATATTCCGGCAAGAACCAGACCGACACCATCGATTGGCGCGTGAAGCGCAATTTGAAGGTGAGCTACGAGCTCTACGCCGGGGAAGTGGCCAAATACGGGATCAGCGACCCAGAGCACAGCGAGCAGGTGAAGGCGGACAGCGAGGCGCTCAGCACCAAGGGCCAAGCCGTCGGGGTCAACAACGCCGACCTAATGGCCAAGGTGCAGCAGGCCGTGGATGCGTGCGGGGACGACGAGGCCTGCATCGAGAAGGCCGCGATGCAGATGGCCCAGCAGCAGGACACGCGCCAGCAGCTCCAGAGGATGTCCAAGGACGTGAAGGAAGTGGCCGGGCAGGCGAAGGCTATGGACGCGAAGTCGCCGCCGCGCTACCAGCAATGGCTGGGCAAGGAGGGGAAGAGCCTCAAGATCAGCGGCGAGGTCGGCCTCGAGGAAAACATGCACCAGACGGTCTACGATCCCGGCTGCTTCAAGACCAAGAACATCTGCACCTACGACCGCGCGCGCAAGGCGGCTTATCCGATCGACTCGTCGGCCACCACACTGGCCCCGCCCACGGTGGAGGTGGACACGGCCAAGGACGCCATCAGCGTGCTCCTTCCGCCGCCCTTCCTCATCGTCAAGGTGGACGAGAAGACCGAGGAAGGCGCGAAGAAGGCCGAAGTGTCGTTCGCGGGCCGCACTCCCGGGGATCTGATCGAGCAGCTGAAGTTCATCGGCGTCCCGGGCAGCAAGGGCGAGAAGGTCATCAAGCTCAAGGAGCTCGACGACTACGCGCAGCCGGTGACGCTGACGGTGCGCTGGCAGTTCCGGGGTTCCTAGCCCCGGGCCGCCGCGGGCCCGAAAGTAACGTTAAACACGGAGGTTTCCGGTTGCGCGGGCCCGTCTTTGAGCTTAGGTAAGTCCCATGCCCCAGCTTCGCTCCCGCACCACCACCCACGGCCGCAACATGGCCGGCGCCCGCGGCCTGTGGCGCGCCACCGGCATGAAGGACGAGGATTTCGGCAAGCCGATCATCGCGGTCGCCAATTCCTTCACTCAGTTCGTGCCCGGCCACGTCCACCTGAAGGATTTGGGCCAGCTCGTCGCCCGTGAGATCGAGAAGGCGGGCGGCGTCGCCAAGGAGTTCGACACCATCGCGGTCGACGACGGCATCGCCATGGGCCATGCCGGCATGCTCTACAGCCTGCCCTCGCGCGACATCATCGCCGATTCGGTCGAATACATGGTGAACGCGCACTGTGCCGATGGACTCGTGTGCATCTCGAATTGCGACAAGATCACGCCCGGCATGCTGATGGCGGCGCTGCGCCTCAACGTGCCCGCCGTGTTCGTATCCGGCGGGCCGATGGAGGCGGGCAAGGCGATCATCAAGGGCGAGGAAAAGCACCTCGACCTCATCGACGCCATGGTCCAGGCCGCCAACCCCGACGTGAGCGACGAAGAGGCGCTGGTGTACGAGCGCTCGGCCTGTCCCACCTGCGGCTCGTGCTCGGGGATGTTCACCGCCAATTCCATGAACTGCCTGACCGAGGCTTTGGGGCTGTCGCTGCCGGGCAACGGCTCCCTGCTCGCGACCCACGCCGACCGCAGGGAATTGTTCCTGAAGGCCGGCCGGGTGATCGTGGAGCTGGCGCGCCGCTGGTACGAGCACGACGATGCAACCGCGCTGCCCCGTGGCATCGCCACCTTCGAGGCGTTCGAGAACGCCATGACGGTGGACATCGCCATGGGCGGATCCACCAACACGGTGTTGCATCTGCTCGCCGCCGCGCGGGAAGGGGAGGTGCCCTTCACGATGGCCGACATCGACCGGCTGTCGCGCCGGGTGCCGAACCTGTGCAAGGTGGCCCCCAGCTCTCCGGTGTTCCATCTCGAGGACGTGCACCGCGCCGGCGGCGTGATGGCGATCCTGGGCGAGCTCGAGCGCGGCGGGCTCATCCACCGCGACGTCGCCACGGCTCACGCGCGCACCCTGGGTGAGGCGCTGGAGCAATGGGACGTGGGGCGCACGAAGGACGAAAAGGTGCACCGCTTCTACAGCGCCGCACCCGGCAACGTGCCTACCCAACAGGCCTTCAGCCAGGATAAGCGCTATCCGAGCCTCGACCTCAACCGCTCTTTGGGGTGCATCCGCGACATCGCGCATGCGTACAGCAAGGACGGCGGGCTCGCGGTGCTCTACGGCAACCTCGCCGAGGACGGATGCATCGTGAAGACCGCGGGCGTGGACGCGAGCCTGCTCACATTCTCCGGCCCGGCGCGAATCTACGAGAGCCAGGACGCGGCGGTCGAAGCGATCCTGGGCGATAAGGTGAAGCCCGGCGACGTGGTGGTGATCCGCTACGAAGGACCGAAGGGCGGCCCCGGCATGCAGGAGATGCTCTATCCCACCAGCTATCTGAAGTCGAAGGGGCTGGGCAAGGCCTGCGCGCTCATCACCGACGGGCGGTTCTCGGGCGGCACCTCGGGGCTGTCGCTCTGCCACGTGTCGCCGGAAGCGGCGCAAGGCGGGGCCATCGGCCTGATCGAGGACGGCGACACCATCGAGATCGACATCCCCGCCCGCGCCATCCGGCTCGCGGTTTCGGACGTGGAACTCGCGCGCCGCCGGGCGACGATGGACCGCCAGGGCGAGGACGCCTGGAAGCCGAAGGGCCGCGTGCGGCCCATCTCCTCGGCGCTCCAGGCCTATGCGGCCTTGACCACCAGCGCCGACAAGGGCGCGGTGCGCGACGTCACCCAGCTTTCCACCCGTCCCGCGCCCCGCACCAAGGCCAGCGCCGCGGAGTAGGGTTCCGGCCCCGCAGCCTCAGCGACCGCGGCGAGGGATGCAGGCGCCGTCCATGGAACCGCAGATGCGCAAGGACACCGAGACCCCCGACAGCCGCCGTCTCGCCGTGATGGTTCTCGCGATGGTGGCCGTCGTGCCGGGCACGGCGCTCGTCTACCTGCCGGCAATTCTCGTCTATGCGACGGCGCATACCGGATGGGCGGCCAATCCCGCGGGTCCGGCAGAAGCGGCACTCTGGATCGGGCTCGCCGTGGGCGCGGCCGGGCTTTTCCTCATGGCGTGGACCATCGCCGACTTCGTGCGCGTCGGCCACGGCACGCCCGCGCCGTGGAAACCGCCGCTCAAACTCGTCGAGCGCGGGCCCTACCGGTTGGTGCGCAACCCCATGATCAGCGGGGCGATGCTGGTGTTGGCGGGCGAGGTCGCCGTGTTGCGCTCGCCAGCGGTGGCGGCGTGGCTCGGCGCGTTCATGATCGCCAACCTGCTCTACATCCCTCTGGTGGAGGAACCGGGGCTCGAAAAGCGGTTCGGCCCGGACTATCGGCGCTACAAGGAGAACGTGCCGCGCTGGGTGCCCCGCGCGACGCCCTGGACCGGCTGAGCGCTCAGCTCTTCAGCTCGCACCAGACCGGCACGTGGTCGGAGGCCTTCTCCCGGCCGCGGATCTTGCGAAATCCGCCGGCTCTGCTCGCGAAATTTCTTCTCCGGCCGCCGCTGAACGATGGAACTGGTGGAGCGACGGGGGCCAAACCGGGCACTGATCGATCATAGTGCCACGATAACCAGGGATATCCGTTGGGTGCCGGGAGCGGTCCTCCGACGCTTACTCCCTAGGATAAAGCCGTCGCGATTTCGCAATCGAGCGCGCGGTCGGCGCCGTTAAATCAATCCTAGCTTCCGCAGCGTCGGCTCCAGATTTATGTCGAGTAACTCCACCACGGCATTCCTGATCTCATCGGCATGCTGCATGGGGTCGAAAAACCAGGGATCGGGCACACCTTCGACAGGAAAAGTGCCAGAGACCGCCGCGATTTCGAACGTACGACCATCTATGACATAGATGGTCAATTGCACCGAGAGAAAGTGAGCCTGGTCCACCAACATTTGGACCACGGGCGCTGTTTGCGCTTCGGTCAACCATACTGGTCCGCCCTCTATAACTAAATAGGCGTCCAACCCCTTCGCCCCAACGGTGGACTTCACGACGTCGGTGAACAATGGCCGCGAGTCACCAAAATAAAATTTCCGCTCGCCCCACGAGTGAACCTTCGGTACCCCAATATACGCGGCAGCGAAGGACTGGAGATCGACCATCTTATGGGCCTGGCCAACGGATTTGAGGACGCGGTCAACCACCAGCTGATTGACCGAAAAGCCCAAGTTTAGAGGCTCAGTTATCTCGCTATGAGAAAAGGTCGGAGGCGTTCTCTTAACGATCTCCGGTTCGTACGCGGGGAGCACGCCGATACGGACATATTGATTGGAATTTGAAAGTGTCGCTGGTGCATGACTGCACGCAGCCATTAATAGTAAGCCGAGGACGGCCCATCGAGATTTGCGATTAGAGCATCCGCGCATTTTCGGTTTCTCCAAAATTGGATAATAACCGCGAATGCCAAAGATTCACTTCGAAGAATTGCGACTGGGAAGGTATGGGGCCAATGGGCATTCTCGCACGAGGCCATTAACAACTGTGGCCAACTGCGACGCTACCAAAGGGCGAGTGGTAGAACAACGGCACGCGGTCTTGGCTTAACCGCAAATTGGCCGCTAAGCTCAATGTGCCGCGCTGGGTGCCGCGCACGACTCCCTGGACCGGCTGAGCGCTCAGCTCTTCAGCTCGCACCACACCGGCACGTGGTCCGAGGCCTTCTCGCGGCCGCGGATCTTGCTGTCGATGCCGCTCGCGACCAGCCGGTCGGCCGCCTGCGGCGAGAGCAGCAGGTGGTCGATGCGAAGCCCGTGGTCCTTCTGCCACGCGCCGCCCTGATAGTCCCAATAGGTGTAGGCGTGGGGCTCCGTATTGAGCGCGCGGAAGCCGTCGGTGAACCCGAGGTGCAGGATGGAGCGGAACTTGGCCCGCGTTTCCGGGCGGCAGAGCGCGTCGTTCCCCCATAGCTTGGGGTCGTACACGTCGTCGTCCGTGGGCGCGACGTTGTAGTCGCCGCCCAGCACCGCCGCGTCCTCGTCGGCGAGCAGCTTCTTCGCCCGCGCGCGCAGGCGGTCGAGCCAGGCGAGCTTGTAGGGGAACTTTTCCGAATCCACCGGATTGCCGTTGGGCAGATAGATCGAGGCCACCCGCACCGGGCGCTTGCCGCAATCGACCAGGGCCTCGACGTAACGCGCCTGATCGTCGGCGGGGTCGCCGGGCAGCGCGGTCACCACGTCCTCGAGGGGGAACTTGGACAGGATCGCGACGCCGTTGTAGGTCTTCTGCCCCACGACCGCGAGGTTATAGCCCAGATCCTCGATCTCCTGGCGCGGGAAGGCCGGCTCCTGGCACTTGATCTCCTGCACCAGCACCACGTCGGGCTTGGCCTCGCGCAGCCATTCCAGCACGCGGGGCATCCGCGCCTTGATCGAGTTCACGTTCCACGCCGCGATCTTGAGCGCCATCGGCCAGCCCCGAAGAAAACCTCAAGAAAAAAGCCCGCCGGAGGCGGGCTTCAAACTTACCATAGGGGGAGGTGCTGCTAGGCGGTCGAAAACGAGCTGCCGCAGCCGCAGCTCGAGGTCGCGTTGGGGTTCTTCACCGCGAAATACGAGCCCACCAGATCCTCGACGTAATCGAGCTCGGACCCCGCCAGAAGGCCCAGGGAGATGTCGTCCACCACCACCACCGCGCCGCCGCGTTCGATGACCCGGTCGTCGTCGTTGAGCGCGTCGTCGAAGGAAAAGCTGTATTGATAGCCCTGGCACCCGCCGCCGAAGACCGCGACCCGCAGGCGCTGGCCCTTGTTCTCGTCCTGCTGCTGCAGGGCGGAAATCCGGCGCGCGGCCCGCTCGGTGAGCGCGATGGTGCGGTCGATCGTAGGGGCGGTCGCTTGTTCGGCCATTCGGTGCTCCAAGGCTCATTCACGGCAAATACCGGGCCCGGCCGCCTTCCGGCGCCGGCCCGTCGGCAATGCGAACTCCTTTAATATAGGGGCAGACCGGGGTCCGAAAAAGCCCCGTCCACACCCTTATTAGGGGGCTGGGCAAGGGCCGCGTACCGGGACGCCCTCGTCCCCGCACGGCCGAATGGCCGTTGCGGCGGCGCGGCGCGGCGGGTAGTTTCCCCGCAATGACCGCAACTTACGCCCCCCCGCCGGACTTTGGGTCCACCCACGGGCCAACGCTTGCGCCCTATGCCACCAAGGCGGCGGAAAGCCGCGGCCGCCTTCATGCCGAGCCCGAGAGCGCGACCCGCTCACCGTTCCAGCGCGACCGCGACCGCATCATCCATTCGGCGGCCTTCCGGCGCCTCAAGCACAAGACCCAGGTGTTCGTCTTCCACGAGGGCGATCATTACCGCACCCGGATGACCCACAGCCTGGAGGTGGCCCAGATCGCCCGCTCCATCAGCCGCGCGCTGGGGCTGGACGAGGACCTGGCCGAAGCCTTGGCGCTGGCCCACGATTTGGGCCACACGCCCTTCGGCCATTCGGGAGAGGACGCGCTTTCGGAAGCGATGGGCCGGTTCGGCGGCTTCGACCACAACGACCAGACACTGCGAATCCTCACCCGGCTCGAGCGCCGCTATGCCGAATTCGACGGCCTGAACCTGACCTGGGAGACGCTGGAAGGGGTGGTCAAGCATAACGGGCCGCTGCTTCCCGAGCGCGAAGACCGCAAGCTGCCGCGCACCATCGCCGCCTACGTGAAAATCCACGACCTGGAGATCGCCACCCGTCCGGGTCTCGAGGCCCAGGTGGCCTCCCTCGCCGACGACCTCGCCTACCTCACCCACGACATCGACGACGGTTTGCGCGCC
>JBAVNO010000123.1:0-1877 GCA_049691095.1 Alphaproteobacteria bacterium
GCGGCATGGTCCATCCCAAGGTGCTCGACGCCTGCGGCATCGACTCGGCCGAGTACCAGGGCTTCGCCTTCGGCGTCGGCGTGGAGCGGCTCGCCATGCTGAAATACGGGATTCCCGACCTGCGCACATTCTTCGACTCCGACCTGCGCTGGCTCGGCCATTTCGGCTTCTCGGCCCTCGATGTTCCTTCGTTGGTGAGCCGGGTCCGGCGATGAAGTTCACCCTCGCTTGGCTCAAGGAGCATCTCGAGACCCCGGCCGCGCTGGACGAGATTTGCGCGCGCCTCACCATGCTCGGGCTCGAAGTGGAGGAGGTGGTGGACCGGGCGCAGGACTTGGCCGCGTTCAAGGTCGCGCGTGTCGTCACGGTGGAGCCGCATCCCAACGCCGACCGGCTTCGCCTGTGCACCGTGGAGACGGGCTCCGGCACCATCCGCGTCGTGTGCGGCGCGCCCAACGTGCGGGCCGGGATGAAGGCGGTGCTGGCGCGCCCGGGCGACACGATTCCCGCCACCGGCACCGTGCTCAAGAAAAGCGCGATCCGCGGCGTCGAAAGCGACGGCATGTTGTGCTCGGCCTCGGAGCTTCTGACCGGAGACGACGAGGAGGGAATCATCGAACTTCCGGCGGACGCGAAGGTGGGCGAGCCGTTCGCCGGCGCGCTCGGGCTCGACGATCCGGTGATCGACGTCGCCGTCACGCCGAACCGGAGCGATTGCCTGGGTGTGCGCGGCGTGGCCCGCGATCTGGCGGCGGCCGGCGTGGGCAGCCTGGTGCCGCGCGCCGATACGCCGGTGCCGGCTTCGTTCAAGTGCCCGGTGACCGTGCGGCTCGATTTCGCGCCGTCGGTCCGGCCCGCGCCTTGCGCCATGTTCGCCGGCCGGGTCGTTCGCGGCGTCATCAACCGGCCGAGCCCGCAATGGCTCCAGAATCGCCTCAAGGCGATCGGGCTGCGGCCCATCTCGTCGCTCGTCGACATCACCAATTACCTCACCATCGACCGGGCGCGGCCGCTGCACGTTTTCGATGCCGACTGCCTGGCCGGGAACCTCACGGTGCGTCTGGCCGAGCGGGGCCAAAAGCTCATGGCCCTGAACGGCAAGGAGTACGAGCTCGACCCCGACATGACCGTGATCGCGGACGAGGACGGCGTGCTGAGCCTGGGCGGCGTCATCGGCGGCGAGCCGTCGGGATGCACGCCCGCGACCCAGAACGTCTTTCTCGAATGCGCCTTGTTCGATCCGGTGCGCACCGCGGCCACGGGACGCAAGCTGGGGGTCGAATCGGACGCCCGCTACCGCTTCGAGCGCGGCGTCGACCCGGCTTCGGTCCTGCCGGGGATCGAGGCCGCGACGCGCATGATCGTGGAACTGTGCGGCGGCGAGGCCAGCGAGGTGGTGGTGGCGGGCGCGGAGCCCGATTGGCGCCGTTCCATCGCGCTTCGCCCGTCCCGGGTCCATCATCTGGGCGGGGTCGACCTGCCCGAGGACCGCTCGCGCGCGATCCTGGAAAAGCTGGGGTTCGAGGTCGGGCCGGCCGACGGGGCGCTGGATGCGACCGCGCCGTCCTGGCGCACCGACATCGAGATCGAGGCCGATCTGGTGGAGGAAATCCTGCGCATCAACGGCTACGACGGCATTCCCCCGGTTTCGCTGCCCCGCGAAACCGCCCTGCCCAAGGGCGCGCTGACGGTCCTGCAGCAGCGCGCCGCCGCGGCGCGCCGCATGCTCGCCGCCCGCGGCATGGTCGAAACCGTGACCTGGTCGTTCGTGGCGGAGACGGATGCGCGGCGCTTCGGCGGCATCGACGAAAGGCTGCGCCTCGTCAATCCCATCAGCGCCGATCTCGCCGTGATGCGCTCCTCGGTGCTTCCCAACC
>JBAVNO010000124.1:0-4481 GCA_049691095.1 Alphaproteobacteria bacterium
GCTCCTCCTCTGTGAGACACGGGCTAACCGCGGGATAAGCCTTGGACACGCCGGACAGTACGGAAGAAATCCACCGCTTCGCCGATGCTGCGCTTTCCTTGTTGAAGAACAAGGGATACCGGCCGACCCCCAAGAATTACACGATCTGGTTTTCGTATTTCGCGAAATCGATTCCGGATCTCACCCGGCTCCTCGATTCGATTCTTGCCTCCGGCGAGGAATTGACGGAGCAGCGTGCGCTCGCGATCTACAACCAATTCTTCGAGCTGGACATTGAGGCCGAGGCCCTGCGCCAGACCGGGGCGATGATCGAGGCGTCGATCTCCAAGGTCCTGGGCCGGTTGGATCAGGCGGGCCAGCACGTGACCCGTTACGGCGAGAAGTTGCAGGACTATTCCGGCCGGCTGAGCGCGGGCCTCGATCATGCGACGGTCCGCAAGATCGTGGACGGCGTGCTGGCAGAAACCCAGATGATGCGCGACAGCAGCGACGCCATCGCCGGCGACATCCGCCAGTCGGGCGATGAGATCGACGAACTCCGCGAGGCGCTCGAAAATGTGCGCCGCGAGGCCCATACCGACAGCCTGACCGGAATCTCCAACCGCCGCTCCTTCGACCAGCATCTCGGCATCGCGCTGCACGAGGCCGCGGACAACGGCACGCCCTTCAGCCTTCTCATGGTCGATATCGACAACTTCAAGCGCTTCAACGACACCTTCGGCCACAATGTCGGCGACAAGGTGCTGCAATTGGTGGCGCGAATCCTGAAACAGTCGGTGAAGGGCCGCGATACCGTGGCCCGTTTCGGCGGCGAGGAATTCTCCGTCGTCCTGCCGGCGACGAAACTGAACGGCGCCGGCGCGCTGGCGGACCAGATTCGCACCGCCGTCGCCTCGCGCCGCATCGTCCAGAAGGGAAGCGGCGAGGATTACGGCACCATCACCCTTTCCATCGGCGTCGCCGAATGGCGGCAGCAGGACGACAGTGACACCTTGATCGGCCGCGCCGACCGGTGCCTCTACCGGGCCAAGCGAGAGGGCCGCAACCGCGTGGTCACCGAGGCGCAGGCGTTGCCTTCCGCCGTGTCCTGACGGGACGCCGCCGCCCCGCCACGTCTTCTCGTCGAACGTCTTTTCATGAAAGGTCGCGCATCGAATGCCGAAGCGAAGGCGCGTCGCTCCGGGTACGCTGCGGCCACGTCTCGGCGGCGAGAGGACATCGCGCGAAGCGGCCCGGCCTCGGATCGAGGGCCGTCAATAGCCGCCCTTCTTCCCGGTGCCGATGAATTTGAACCCTCCCTGGTATTCGAAGGGCGCCCACCACGGCGCGACGCCGGTCTCCTTGTCGGTGTGGCGCATGAAGCCCTTGGACGTGGGCGGGCTGATGCGGAAGGTGAGGCTATAGGCGCCCGGCCCGTCGAGCCTGACGTTGGCGCCATAATGGGGCCCGTCGTTCGCGACCATCGGCTGCAAGACCCCGGATGAGCTCCAGTCCGAGCCGCCCTTCCTGAGCTCATAGGCGATCGAGAGGTAGGGAATCCAGGCGTCGTCCGGGAACCCGTTTGGATTCTTGGCCAGGGCGTGGATGTCGGCCTCGATGTGGACGTCGCTCGCTGCCGGGTCCTGATCCGGCATGGCCGGTTCCATCTCGACGGGCTGGAGATAGACCGCCATCACCTGCATGCCGTTCTTGTCGACCGGGTCTCCGGCGGGATGTTCACCGGCCCAAGCGCCGCTGCCCGAAAGCAATGCGGCCGCGCCAAGCGCGACGGTGATGCACCGTACGAAAGCCGTTTGCTTCATTCCCACCTGGTCCTCTCGTTGCGTTCATGCCAGCGACCGCCCGCGAACGGCGCGGCCGTCACGAAAATCCGGTATCGGCGGCCCGTTCACGCCCCGAAGATGGCGGGATACCAGGCCCAGCCTAAGGCGATGCTTCCCAACGCGCCCGGCAGCAGCGCCATCCACCGCACACGGAAAGCGACGGCCTGGCGCGCGAGGATGCGATCGCCGAGCCGGATGCTCCACGCCACCCCGCCCAGGAACATCGCCGCCTTGACGGCGGCTATGCCGGAAGACCCGAGCCCGAGGAATTCGAGGTTGCGGAACAAATCGCCGCCCAGCCCGAGCAACAGCGACACCATGGCGACGGGCAGGAACTGGTAGCCGAGCTCGACGAAGCGGCGGCGGAAATCGGCGTCGGCCCCGAGCCGGCCGGCGAGCCAGGCGGCGAAAGCGGTCACCGCGCCCAGCACCGCGGTCGCAACCGCGGTCCAGGCCAGCATGTAGGAGCCGATCAGGAAGAAGTCGAACCAGCGGAACACCTCCCGCTGCTCGGGATAGACCGCCATGAGCCAGACCGGCCCGGGCTCGCCGAGCCAGTACCAGCCCTTGTCGATGATCCATCCGCCGACGGCCGCGCGCAGATCCTGGTAGGAATCCAGCACCAGCCACAGGAAGCCGCCCAGGGACACGCCCGTTCCCATGAACAGGAACAGGACCTCGGACAGATTGGGATGGTGATCCCGGATGTTGGCGACCTCCTCGCCCGGCGCCCGCAGCCGCAGATAGAGCCCGCCGCGCGAGTTGGGGTGCACGCAGCGGAAGCATTCGATGCAATGGCGCGACTCCGCCTTGCGCCTCAGATCGATCATGGTCGGGCAGGGGGTCTTCTCGGTCCAGCGGTCGCCGCCGGGCTGGGGCCGTTTGGGATGGAAATCGACCGCGCCGATCCGCGCATAGACGCCCAGCAGCAGGCCGATCGGGCACATGTGCCGGCACCAGGCCCGCTTGTCGCGTCCGAACAGGAAGCCGAGCGCGACGGCCGCGGCCAGCGTGGTGCCGAATACGATCGCGATCGCTTCCGCATGATCGCGGGCGCCGGCGGTCTGGGCCCAAATCGTGATCACCAGGAAGCTGACGATGGGCGTGCCGGGCCAGCGCACCCAGCCCGGGATGGCAAGCTGCGGCCCCAGCCGGTTCGCCCATTCCGATGCCGCGCCCATGGGACACAGCAGCCCGCACCAGCTCCGCCCCGAAAAGATCACCGACAGGAACACCAGCGGAAACCACACGCCCCAGATGGCGTAGCGGGCGAAGGCCGCGAAATGATCGAATGGCGCGGCGTGTCCGGGTGCCGGCCGCACGAACAGCGGCACCGTAAGCAGAGCCAGGAACAGCACGAACATCGCGGCGTGGACGATTCCGACCCACCCGCGATAGCGCACGAAGAAGCGCTCCATGCCGCCCGCGAGGCGCTGAAGAATGCCGTCCCGGAGAAAGGGCGGGGACATGCCGGCGCATGCACTCGCCGGCCGATTCAAACCGGTCGCCCGGGTCGGGACCATCGCTTCGGACCTTTGCCGTAAGTCAGCTAACCGACTATACCGCGCCATTTGCTTGTTGCAAGTGCCAATCAGTCGCAATAATAAATGAGGGTAATTCTTAGTCGCAACACGTTTCGGTCAAGGGGATGGCCTTCCCGGCTGCTGAGGCCCGTAGGGCCGTTTGCACGGATGAAGGGCAAAGACGGGGGATCCTATCGCCATGGCGCATTGGAATGTTCGTGGCCGCGAGGGGAAAAAGGCGGCAGCCGCGGTTTTGACGGTGCTGCTTTGGATGGCCGCCGATCCGGCCCGGGCAGGGGTGCCGTTCGTGACCGACGACGCGGGCACGCCGCCGGAAGGCGGGTTCGAGATCGACATGGCGCTTCAGTACGCGAAGATCGACGGCGAAAAGGCCTGGTCGCTCCCGTCGCTCGATGTCAATTACGGCGCCACCGATGCTGTGCAGCTCCACCTTCTGGTATCGGCAAGCGTGGTGCACCAGACGGGCGACGGCACCCGGTTCGGATACGGCGATACCGAGGTCGGAGTCAAATACCGGTTCCTCGACGAAGACGAGGAGGGCTGGCGGCCGTCGGTCGCACTGTTCCCGTTGATCGAGTTACCGACGGGCGACGAGACGGTGGGGCTTGGAAACGGGCACGTGGCCGCGTTCCTGCCGCTTTGGGTCAGCAAGGAGCTGGGGCCGTGGTCGCTTTTCGGCGGCGGCGGCTATTGGGTCAACCCGGGCGAGGGTCATGAGGATTTCTGGTTCGTCGGCATGGGCGCCAAGCGGCGCATCACGGACGCGCTGAGCCTGGGCGCCGAGATCTTCCACGAAACCAAGGACGCAACCGACGGCAAGGACAATGTCAGCTTCAATCTCGGCGCCGTCTACGATTTCTCGGAAATCCATCATCTGCTGATCTCCGCCGGCCAAGGGCTGCACAACAGGCCCCAGACGAACGAATTCTCGGCCTACGTCGCCTATCAACTCACTTTCTAGATGACGGCCGGCTAGACGACGGCCGGCGGGCGCCGGGCGGTTGGATGCCTCTTGCATGGGCGACGACGTCCCGGCTCGAGTCGCGCTGCGCTAGACCGTCTTGGCTCCGGCATGCGTGCGCAGGAAGGCGAGCGTGCGTTCCCAGGCCAGGGC
>JBAVNO010000125.1:0-3428 GCA_049691095.1 Alphaproteobacteria bacterium
CGAAATGGTTGCGGGTGGCCGTGACCATGGTCGGGCCCGACGGACGGCCCGCCGGGCAGCAGGCCATCCTCGAGGAGAGTCAGCCCGGCTGGACCGCAAAGGACATGCGGCTGCCGCCGGTTCCGCCCGTCAATCCCGTTTGACTCGCAATCCCGTGTGAGTGGCCGTCCGGTGTGAGTGGCCATCCGGCGTGAGCGGCGCCCGGCGTCGATCGCGAGGCGCCGGCGTGCCTGACAGCGGGCGCCTAGGAGCGCACGCGGCGCCGCCGGAAGATCTGCTGCCCCATATCGTCGAGCATCGCCTGCTCGACCCGCGCCGCCAGCCGCCGTTGGGCCGTCTGGCGCGTCTCATAAGCGACCTCAAAGCGCTTGAGCTCCCGGAACGCCTCCTGCTCTTCGCCCCGCGCGCGGTCGATCTGGGCGTCCACTTCGGCCTTGGAGTGGGCGAGTTTTTCGCGGCGCTCGATGACCCCCCTGGCATAGGCTCCATAAGCCGTCAGCGCCTCGTCCGACCGCGCGGCCACCTGTTGCTCGCGCTTCATTTCGTCCTCGAGCTTGCGCTCCTGCTCGCTGAGTTGCGCGAATAGCCGCTCGAGCTCCGCCAGCTTCTTGCGTTTCTCGTCGAGCCGCCAGCGGTTGAGGCGGATCAGATTCGGGAGGCCCTTCACGGCGCCTTGGTCTCGAAGATGTGGGCGAGCGCCGCGTAGCCGGCGGCAAGATCGGAATGTTCGTCCTTATCCTGCTTGAGGAAGGATTCGAGCGCCGGGTGGTAGTGAATCGCCTCGTCGGTGCGCGGGTCGCTGCCGCGCCGGTAGGCGCCGAGCCGGATCATCTCCTCCATGTCCTCATAGGCCGACAGCAGCGAGCGGGCCCGGCCCACCAGCGTGTTTTCCGCGGCGGTATTGCAGTCGGGCATGGTGCGGGACACGCTGCGCAGGATGTTGATGGCCGGATAGCGCCCGCGCTCCGCGATCTTGCGGTCGAGCACGATGTGCCCGTCGAGAATTGCGCGCAGCGCGTCGGCGATGGGTTCGTTGTGATCGTCGCCCTCCACCAGCACCGCGAACAGCCCGGTGATCGTGCCCGGCCCCCTGCCCGGCCCGGCGCGCTCGAGCAGCTTAGGAAGCTCGGCGAAAACCGTGGGCGTATAGCCTTTGGTGGTGGGAGGCTCGCCGGCCGAAAGGCCGATCTCGCGCTGAGCCATGGCAAAGCGCGTGACGCTGTCCATGAGACAGAGAACGTCCTTGCCCTGGTCGCGGAAATATTCGGCCACCGTCAGTGTCAGGTAGGCGGCCTGGCGGCGCAGGAGCGGCGATTCGTCCGAGGTCGCCACCACCACGACGCTTCGCGCCAGCCCTTCGGGCCCGAGATTGTCGGCGATGAATTCCTGGACCTCGCGGCCGCGCTCGCCCACCAAGCCGATGACGATGACGTCGGATGCCGTGAACCGCGCCAGCATGGAGAGCAGGATCGACTTGCCCACGCCCGAGCCGGAGAAGATCCCCATGCGCTGGCCGCGGCAGCAGGTGAGGAAGGTGTTGATGGCCCTGATCCCGAGATCGATCTTGCCGCCCACGCGCTGGCGCTCGTGGGCCGGCGGAGGCGTGTTGCGGAGCGGATAGCCGATCCGCCCCTCGACGAGCGGCCCGTGGCCGTCGATGGGCTCGCCCATGGCGTTGACGACCCGGCCCAGCCAGGCGTCGCAGGGGAACGCGGCGGTTTCCGACCCGGCGCCTTCCACCCGGCAGCCCAGCCCTACGCCCTCGAGCGAGCCGAAGGGCATCAGGATCGCCTGCCGGTCCCGGAAACCGATCACCTCGCAGATCACCCTGCGGCCGGTGGCGGTGATCACGTGGCAGCGGCTGCCGATCGAAAGGCCGCGCTCGCCCCCGCCCACCTCCACGAGCAGCCCGAGGACCGCCGTCACCCGGCCGTAATAGCGATATTCTGGGAGCTCGGCCAAGTCGGCGAGCAGGTTGTCGAGGGGTGGTGCCAACGCCCGTCCTTTTTTTCTGCCGAGGCCCGCACCCAGGGCCCCCTCCCGTTATGCCCAGAGTATCGCGGCAATGACTTGATGGTTCGTAAACGCGCACGCCACCAAAACTGGCTTACCGCCCATAAGCGGCGAGCCCGGATTTCCTATAACATATTGTTATTACTGTGTTTTTATGGAAGCGCCCGGCCTCGGGACCGGGCACGGCGGAAGTCGGCGGTGGGGCTCAAGTGATCAGGGAGGAGTACGTTTAAGGTGATTTGATTATTAACTGGTCATGATTCGTTAACCAAACTATACGTATCCTGTTAACCAGAGTTAATGCAGGTGCGGAGAATAGAGCATGCGGGTGCTCTTGGTTGAAGACGATACGTCCCTGGCGCGCAGCATTGAAATGATGCTGAAGTCGGAAGGACTCATTTGCGACACGACCGATCTCGGCGAAGACGGCCTGGAGATCGGAAAGCTTTACGACTACGACATCATCATCCTCGACTTGATGCTGCCGGACATCGACGGGTACGAGGTCTTGCGGCGACTGCGCTCGGCCCGCATCAAGACGCCGATCCTGATCCTGTCCGGGCTGAGCGAGCCCGACAACAAGGTGAAGGGTCTCGGTTTCGGCGCCGACGATTACCTCACCAAGCCGTTCAACAAGGACGAGCTGATCGCCCGAATCCAGGCCATCGTGCGGCGCGCCCGCGGCCATTCGGAATCGGTGATCCGCACCGGCAAGCTGGTCGTGAACCTGAACGCACGCACCGTCGAGGCCGACGGGAAGCCGCTTCATCTCACCGGCAAGGAATACGGAATCCTCGAACTCCTCTCGCTGCGCAAGGGCACCACGCTGACCAAGGAGATGTTCCTCAATCATCTCTACGGCGGCATGGACGAGCCCGAGCTCAAGATCATCGACGTGTTCGTGTGCAAATTGCGCAAGAAGCTGGCGGCGGCGACCGAGGGCGAGAATTACATCGAGACGGTCTGGGGCCGCGGCTATGTGCTGCGCGACCCGGCGGGCGAGGACAAGGAGGCCGCCGCCCGCAGGCCCGCGACCGTCAAGGCCTGAGGCGCGTCTCCCTTACGCTGCAGCTCCGGTCCGGCCCGCGCCTGGCGCGGGGGCCTTTTCACGATTCTTCATGGAAAAACGCACGCCGCGGTGCGGCGGTGGCGCGTCAGGACGCGGCTTGCTTGGGAACCGCCTGGTCGACGCGGGCGTAGATGCCGCGCTCGCCCGGCACCGGCTGGAACTTGTCGGAGATGCCGAGCACGGTCTCGGCGCCGCCCAGGTACAGGAAGCCGTCCTGCGCCAGCATCCGGCTGACGCGCTCCAGCACCATGCGCTTGGTGTCGTTGTCGAAATAGATGAGGACGTTGCGGCAGAAGACGACGTCGAAGCCCCCGAGCCCCGCCGGATCCTGCAGCAGGTTGAACTC
>JBAVNO010000126.1:0-6982 GCA_049691095.1 Alphaproteobacteria bacterium
CCCCAGCGCTGTCCGCCGACCAGCCGTCCCCCGACCAGCCGACCGCCGACCAGCCGTCCGCCGGCTCGCCTGCGGCGGCCACCCCGGCGGTGACGGAAGCACGGATCGGTGAACATCCCGACAAGACGCGCTTCGTGCTCGACCTGACCCAACCGGTTTCGTACCGGATCTTCATGCTCGCCGACCCCTACCGGGTGGTCATCGACCTGCCCGAGGTGGACTGGACCGTCCCCCAGGGCCAAGCCGACTCGGGACGCGGGCTCATCAAGGGCTACCGGGTCGGACTGTTCGCCCCCGGCACGTGGCGGATCGTGCTCGACGCGGCCGGTCCCGTCCGGGTCAAAAAGGCGTTCCTGCTCGACCCCAGGGAAGGCCATCAATACCGCTTCGTCCTCGATCTCGAGAGCGTGACGCGCGAGGCGTTTCTGGCCGAGCTGAAATCCGCGCCCAAGGCGGCGGAGCCCGCGCCCAGATTGGCGGAGCCCGCGCGGGAGGCGCCGCCGCCGGCCCCCAAGCTTCCACAGAAGAAGATCATCGCGCTCGATCCGGGGCATGGCGGCGTCGATCCCGGCGCCCGCAGCAGGAGCGGTGTGTACGAAAAGGACCTCACGCTCGACATGGCGAAGGAGCTGAAGCGCCAGCTCGAGGCGACCGGGCGCTATCACGTCGTCTTGACCCGCGACCGCGACATATTCCTCAGGCTGCGCGAGCGGATCGCGATCGCGCGGGCCGCCGGCGCCGAGCTTTTCATCTCGCTCCACGCCGACATCATCGCCGACGAAAAGATTCGCGGCCTCTCGGTCTACACCCTGTCGGAGAACGCCTCGGACGAAGAGGCGGAGCTTCTGGCGAGCAAGGAGAACAAGGCCGACATCATCGCCGGCATCGACCTTTCGAGCGAAAGCCCCGAGGTGACGAACATCCTGATCGATCTGGCGCAGCGCGAGACCATGAACCATTCCGCCAACCTGGCGGAGTTCGCCGTCGGCGAGCTTTCGCGCGAGGTGAAGCTGCTGGGGCGGTCGCACCGGTTCGCCGGATTCGCGGTGCTGAAGGCGCCCGACGTGCCCTCGGTCCTGGTCGAGCTCGGCTACCTTTCGAACCGGGACGAGGAGAGGCTGTTGCGCAATCCGGCCTACCGGGCGCGCCTGTCCGCGGCCCTGGTGCGCGGGATCGACCGCTATTTTTCATGGGCGCAGACGTTGACCAAGTCATGAGCCCGCCACATTTACCGGATCAGAATGAAATCCGGCGCCGGCTCGCCCGCGCGCCCGGGACAGGCCGATGCTGATACGCTTCTGGAAAACGCTGTGGATCCTGCTCTCCTGCGTCTTCTTGCTGGCCGCGGTGGGCGTCATCGGGGCCATCGGCGTGCTGTATCATTACGGCCGGGGATTGCCCGACTATAAGCAGCTCGCCGACTACGAGCCGCCGACGGTGACGCGGATTCACGCCGGCGACGGCCGGCTGATCGCCGAATACGCCATCGAGAAGCGCGCCTTCGTCCCGGTCGACGCCATGCCCAAGCGCGTGATCCGCGCCTTCCTCGCGGCCGAGGACAAGAATTTCTATACCCACCCCGGCATCGACGTGTTCGGCCTGTTCCGGGCGGCGCTCACCAACATCTCCAACATCGGCACCAACCGCAGGCCCACCGGCGGCTCCACCATCACCCAGCAGGTGGCCAAGAATTTCCTGCTCGGGGGCGAGGTGTCGCTGGACCGCAAGATCAAGGAGGCGATCCTCTCGTTCCGAATCGAGCGCAGCCTGACCAAGGACCGGATCCTCGAGCTCTATCTCAACGAGATCTATCTCGGCTACGGCTCGTACGGAGTCGCCGCCGCGGCGCTCAACTATTTCAACAAGTCGCTCGACGAACTGACGGTGGCGGAAGCCGCCTACCTCGCGGCCCTGCCCAAGGCCCCCAACAACTACAACCCCATCCGCCGCCCCGAGGCGGCCAAGGCCCGGCGCGACTGGGTCATCGACCGGATGGCGGAGGAACGCTACGTCACGGCCGAGGAAGCCGAAGAGGCGAAGGCCGAGCCGCTCATCGTCCGCGACGCGGAGGCGGCGCCGTTCGTGCAGGCCGAGTATTTCGTCGAGGAGGTGCGGCGCGAGCTTCTCGACCACTACGGCGAGGCCGGCCTTTATAAGGGCGGCCTGTCGGTCCGCACCACGCTCGACCCGCACCTTCAGGAGATCGCCGACAAGACGCTGCGCGCCGGGCTCGTCGCCTACGATGAGCGCCACGGCTGGCGCGGCCCCGTCGCGCGGCTCAAGCTTTCCGACGAATGGGCGCGACAGCTCGCCGCGGTGGCGCTGCCCCGGGGGCTGGCGCCGTGGAGTCTGGCGGCGGTGTTGCGCGTGGACGCCCAGGGCGCGGACATCGGGCTCGCGGGCGGCGCCACCGGGCGCATCCCGTTCGCCGAGATGGCCTGGGCCCGTCCCTGGCTCAAGGACCAGCGCATCGCGGCCGCCCCCAGGAAACCCGCCGACGTGCTGGCGCCCGGCGACGTGGTGGCGGTGGAGACGGTGGGCGCCACGGCCGACGGCACGGCCTATCCGGCGGGCACCTACGGCCTGCGCCAGATCCCCAACGTGGGCGGCGCGTTCGTCGCGCTCGACCCGCATACCGGGCGCGTGCTCGCCATGTCGGGGGGCTACAGCTACGACATGAGCGAGTTCAACCGCGCCACCCAGGCGCAGCGCCAGCCCGGATCGGCCTTCAAGCCGTTCGTGTACCTGACGGCGCTCGATGCCGGCTTCACGCCCTCGACCCTGGTGCTCGACGCCCCCATCGTCATCGACCAGGGGCCGGGGCTCCCCAAATGGAAGCCCGAGAACTACACCCACGAGTTCTACGGCCCGGTGCCGATGCGCATCGGCATCGAGAAGTCGCGCAACCTCATGACCATCCGGCTCGCCCAGACCGTGGGCATCGAGAAGGTGGCCGAGACGGCCGAGAAATTCGGCGTCGTCGACACCATGCCGAACCAGCTTTCCATGGCGCTGGGCGCGGCGGACACGACGCTGCTCCGGCTCACCACCGCCTACGCCATGCTGGACAACGGCGGCAAGAAGATCACGCCGACGCTGATCGACCGGGTGCAGGACCGCCACGGCCGCACCATCTTCCGCCACGACGAGCGCCCCTGCGAGGGCTGCCGCACCGACGGCGTGCCGGCCGAATTCGTCGTGCCCGAGATCCCCGACCTGCGGCCGCAGATCGCCGACCCCCGGAGCGCCTATCAGATCGTGTCCATGCTCCAGGGCGTGGTGGAGCGCGGCACCGGCCAGAAGGTCAAGGCGGTGGGCAAGCCGCTGGCGGGCAAGACCGGCACCACCAACGAGAGCTTCGACACCTGGTTCATCGGCTTCTCGCCGGACCTGGTGGCGGGCGTGTTCGTCGGCTTCGACGAGCCGCGCACGCTGGGCCGCGAGACCGGCGCCAGCGTCGCCGCCCCCATCTTCCGCGACTTCATGGAGGACGCGCTGAAGGGCAAGCCGGCGATCCCGTTCCGGGTGCCGCCCGGCATCCTGCTGGTGCGGGTCGACGCGGGCACCGGCCAGCTTCCGCCTCCCGGCGACAAGAACGTCATCCTCGAGGCCTTCCGCCCCGGCACCGAACCCACTGGACCGGCCGAGGCCGTCGATGGTAGTTCCATGACCCCGGCCAGGGCCGTCCCGTCGGCCGCGCCCGGGGGTTTGTACTGACCGCGGCCTGTACTAACCGCGGCCTTTACTAAGCGGGGCCCGCGCCCCAGATTCCGTTCGGCGTGCGCCGCAGAGCGCGCGCCTTGCCCGATCCGGAGAGTTGCATGCGAGCGGAGCTCGAAACCGTCGTTGATGAGATCAAGCAGTCCTTGGCGCTGCTGAGGAGGCACCTTTGACTGGGACCGCGCCAACGCCCGCCTCGCGGAGCTGAACGCCGCCGCCGAGAACCCGGACCTGTGGTCGGACTCGGCGCGCGCCCAGGCCATCATGCGCGAGCGCACCCAGCTCCAGGACTCCATCGGCTCCTACCGCGCCATCGAAACCCAGTTAGAGGACACCATCGGGCTCATAGATCTCGCCGAGGAGGAGGGGGACCAGTCGGTCGCCGCCGAGGCGGAGAAGACTCTGATGGAGCTGCGCGCGCTTTCCGCCAAGCGCGAGCTCGAAAGCCTGCTCTCGGGCGAGGCCGACGCCAACGACTGCTTCGTCGAAATCCACGCCGGGGCCGGCGGCACCGAATCCCAGGACTGGGCCGAGATGCTGGCGCGCATGTACATGCGCTGGGCCGAGCGCCACGACTGCCGCGTGGAATTCGTCGAGGAATCCGCCGGTGAGGAGGCGGGCATCAAGTCCGCGACCTTCAAGGTCCTGGGCAAGAACGCCTATGGCTGGCTCAAGACCGAATCGGGCGTGCATCGGCTGGTGCGCATCTCGCCCTTCGATTCCCAGGCGCGCCGCCACACCAGCTTCGCCAGCGTGTGGGTCTTTCCGGTGGTGGACGAGACGATCGAGATCGAGATCCTGGACAAGGATTTGCGCATCGATACCTACCGCGCGTCGGGCGCCGGCGGCCAGCACGTCAACAAGACCGACAGCGCCATCCGCATCACCCACCTTCCCACCAACATCGTGGTGCAGTGCCAGAATGAGCGCTCCCAGCACAAGAACCGCGCCGCGGCCATGTCGATGCTGAAGGCGCGGCTCTACGAGATGGAGCTGAAGAAGCGCGAGGCGGCGCTCCAGGCCGAGCACGAGGCGAAATCCGACATCGGCTGGGGCCACCAGATCCGCTCCTACGTGCTGCACCCCTACCAGCTGGTCAAGGACCTGCGCACCGACGTCGAGACCGGCAACACGCAGAAGGTCCTCGACGGCGACATCGACATCTTCCTCGAAGCGGCGCTCGCCGCGCGCCTCCAGGGCGGCCAGGCCTCGGCCAGCAGAGCGGCGGGGTAATCCGATTGTTCAACCATCCCACGGCCTGCGCACCTGTCTTATGTGGAGTACACTGGCGCACGCAGTGCGAGGGCACCCAGATCCAGTCAGTGAGCCACAATCTAACTTCACCTGAAGCTTTTTTTGAGACTCCTGTATCCAGCTTGATGTTGTATCCAGCTTAATGTGGCTGAGATTCGGTTTCGGGTTTGCTCTCCCGCTCAAGAGCAGACCCCATTCCTGAAAGAATCAGACGTATTGCCGCGAATAGTGATTTTTCACACTCGTCCACCACTCTGAACAGATGGCCGCCCAAATCCATCTGCCGCCGTTGCTTCGACAACTGGTCAATGGCCCCAGCAACGACCCAAAAAATCCGAATGTTGCCAACTGACAGGCAAAGCGCGTCGAGTTGCCCGGTGACTGCATCGACTTTGGCAGCGGTTAGCGTGACTTCGCAATCGAGGAATGTGACAAATTCGGACAGCCAAGCCGCGTCGAAGATGCTGAAGTACAAGAAGACCGGAGCCTGCAAAGTGCGGATGAAGTCCCAATCATAGGGCTTAGTCGAGTTAGGGAGTTCCGGTTGGAGCAGATAGCTACACCAAAAAAATTCGCTCTCTCCGAATTGAATGTCGAGTTCGCGGATAAGTCGCTCGGGTCCCTCGAAATTGACGATTTCTGCCTCTAGGAGAATCGAAGCAACATGATCGTCGGAGCGCTCGGTGATCGGTACTACGGATGCGGTATACCGGTCCTCACTTGGATATTTTAGGATGACGACTGCGGTGCTGAAGGCCCCACTTCGCTGCTGCGCCGCCTTGATGTGCTGCGCGGCCAATTCAGCGCCAATAGAGACTAAGGGCAGCTGGTGTTTCGGTTCGTAGGCTTTGAGATCTGCGCTCATCGCAGGTCCGACATAACGTGGAGCATTGCGCCGGTATGGCAGTTCGGGGAACGCCGCACACAATGCAGCGTCCACCTGTGCCTTTAGACCGGCTTTTTCCTTATCTGACAATATCCAGATAGGTGAGTTTGTCCGCACAATGTCGAACAGCGCCTTCTTATGAGCCATCACGAGACTCCTGAGAGCCCGGGCCATATCTGATCCTTCTAACAGCCACTCTGGATGTTGAAGGTTGCTCGCGATTTGACGGTGTGAAATCTGTTCTGTCGCCTTCAAGTATGCTTGAACGACTGCATCGGGTTTAACCCCGGAAAATTTGTCGTGCATTACTTGGAACTGATCTGGAGGCGCGGCAAGACCGAGCAGTGCGTCGTCCAGTGCACATTCCGCAACAGCATGCACCATCGTAGCCATGCTAAGATGAAGAAGCCCTGGTGGTGCGCCGGAACTCAGAAACGGGTGCAATGCAGATCTGTAGGCGTCATAGGCGCGCATATAATCGTCCGGCAGTAAAGCCAGCCAATCCTCTTCACGGGTGTCCGCGAATCCCATACGCAAATGCAAATGCTCGGCACAAACTGCCGCGCCTTCCAATGTGTTCCACGCGCCGCTTATCGCTTCGCTTACCAACTGCTCAGCAGGTGGCATTCCATTCCATGGTGCGCGGTTCGTGAAATCAGTCAGCCGTACCAGCCAATAGCCAAAAAAAGTGTTATTTATATTGTCTCGATGGGTCTGCTCATGAACATTTACCAATGTGCTTGACTCGTCGTGCGTGAATATAACCACCGTCCCACCGATTGAGTAGGAGCCGGCAAGTTGATAGATTTCATTGTTGAGCAGCTTCCGCATCACCTCACCCGCCTTGCAACGCTCCCGTGCCTACCGCAAGCGCTAATATACAAGAAGGGGTAATCGGCCTGGATGCCAGTTAGTTTCATAATTTGGTGCCGCGCTTTTTACTGTTATAAAAGCGCAGAAAGGTGCGCTTCGTGAGACGCGGCGCCTGCCTTCGGGAAACGCGCTACGTTGGGGACAGGCCATTTAGAATAGATCAGGATTTCAAATGTCCGTAGGTGTTTAGAGTCAAACCTTCACGCAATAATAACAGTTCCCGACCAAGCCACCACGCCGCACTACCCC
>JBAVNO010000127.1:0-3962 GCA_049691095.1 Alphaproteobacteria bacterium
CACCTACATCATCCGCCAGATCCGCGACGAGATCGTGCCCCAGCAGATGATGCAGGCGGCGGCCGGCGCCATCGCCAGGGCGCTGGGCGCGACCGGATGCCGAATCTACCGGGCGACCGAAAACGGATTCGTCGACGCCGCCGTATTCGGCGTCACGCCCGAGCAGCCGGCGGCGCCGCTCGACCAAATGAGCGAGAACGCCGGGCCCTGCGACGGCGAACATGGCGGCTGGCGCGTCACCGCCATCGCCACCCACTACCGCCGCCGGGTCAACGGGGCCGTCGCCTTGTGGCGGGACGAAACCGGCGCCGATTGGGATCACGAGGACCGGATGCTGCTGGGCGAGGTTGCAAACCAGATCGGCATCGCGCTGGAGCAGGTGGACAACCACGAGATTCTCGAACGCTTCAGCCGCACCGATACGCTGACCGGCCTTCTCAACCGGCGGATCTTCTTCGAGGAGGTCGCGGCGAGGCTGGCGCGGGTCGAGCGCACCGGGCGGCCGGGCGCGCTGTTCTACGTGGACCTCGACTATTTCAAGCAGGTCAACGACCGCCTGGGTCATCAGGCGGGCGACCAGGCCCTGGTGGCGGTGGCGGAAATGCTGCGCGAGGGCACGCGGGCCAATGATCTGGTGGCGCGGCTTGGAGGCGATGAATTCGCCCTCTGGCTCGATGAAACCGACGAATCGGGCGCGGCGGCGAAGGCGGACGCGATCTTGACCGCCGCCCTCCGGCTGAAACGGTATTCGGGCGACGCCGACCACCCGCTGGGCTGCTCCATCGGCATCGCCATCTACGACGGCGCCAGCCGCGAGAGGGTCGAGCAGCTCGCGGCGCGGGCCGACGAAATCATGTACGAGGTGAAGAGGTCGGGCAAAGGCCGGTTCCGCGTCGCCGCGCCGGCTGCATCCGCGCACCCGGCCAAAGCCAGCGTCGGGCGGAGAGGATGATGCGCGTCGCCGAATTCGTGAAATCTCTGGGCAAGTTCCGGAAACCGCTCAGCTACGACGAGGAAAAGGCGCTGGCCCGTCACGACGACGCCGCGGTGCGCGCGAAACTCGCCGCCCGCGCCGATGTCCGGCCCGAGATTCTCTATTATCTGGCCGAAGATCCCGATCCGACGGTCCGGCGCAAGATCGCCACCAACACGAAGACGCCGCGGCACGCCGACCTGATCCTTGCCCGCGATTCCGACGACGAGGTGCGCGGCAGCCTGGCGGAAAAGATCGCGCGGCTGGCCCCGGGCTTGAGCGCCAACGAGCAGGAACAGCTCCGGCGCATGACCCACGAGGTGCTGGCGATCCTCGCCCGCGACCAGCTTCCGCGCGTGCGGCGGATCCTGGCCGAAGCCTTGAAGGACGTCGCCGACGCGCCGCCGGACATCATCAGCAAACTGGCGCGCGACACCGAGATAGACGTCGCGGGTCCGGTGCTCGCCCATTCGCCGGTGTTGAGCGACGAGGAATTGATCGAGATCATCCGGACCTGCCGCATCGCCGGTCCCGTCGCCGCCATCTCGGGGCGCAGGAATCTGGGGCCAGGCGTCGCCGATGCGGTGGTCGAGACCAACGACGTCGAAGCGGTCGCGGCGCTGCTGGCTAATCCGAGCGCGCAGATTCGCGAAGAAACGCTGGACCGCATCATCGACCGGGCTGACGAGGTCGAGGCCTGGCACGGCCCGTTGGTGCACCGCCCCAAGCTGTCCCCGGGGGCGGTTCAGAAGCTGGCGCAATTCGTCGCCGATTCGCTGGTCGAGGTATTGCAGGCGCGCGGCGATCTGGACGCCGACACCGTGAAGGTTCTGAAGGTCGAGCTTGGCCAGCGGCTGGAGCGCGACCAGGCCGCCGAAAGGAAGACCGGCACGGTGGACGAGGCGCTGGCTCAAGTGCACGCCCTGAAAGCGCAGGGAAAGCTGGGCGAAGAGGAGATCGCGGAGGCGCTCGCCCGCGGCGACCGGCGGTTCGTGGCCGCCGCGCTGACGGTTCTGACCAACGAGCCCATGGGCCTCGTCAACAAGGTGGCGGAATCGAAGAGCGGGCGGGGCGTCGTCGCGCTGTGCTGGAAGGCGGGGCTCAGCATGCGCTTCGCGACCCAGCTTCAGCTTCGCTTCGCGCACATCCCGCCTTCGGCCGCGATCAACCCCAGCGGCAAGGACGACTATCCGATGACGCCCGACGAGATGAACTGGCAGATCGGCTTCTTCCGCACCATGGTGCCGGCGCAGTAACGCTGCCGGTGATCGCCGCCGCCGCGTGCGCCGGATCCGCGCGCCAAGCCGAAGCCTATCTCGCCCCGCGTTTGTGCGCCCTGCGGATCAGAGTGCCCACCCCGTGCTCGGTGAAGATTTCCAGAAGCAGCGCGTGGGGAACCCGGCCGTCGATGATGACGGCGGCGCCGACGCCGGAATTGACGGCCTCGATACAGGTCTCGATCTTCGGGATCATTCCCCCGGAGATCGTGCCGTCGGCTATCAGCGCCTCGGCGTCGCCCACGGTCAGTTCCGAAATCAACTGCTTGGACTTGTCCAGCACGCCGACCACGTCGGTGAGCAGCAGAAGCCGCGTCGCCTTCAATGCCGCGGCCACGGCGCCCGCCGCCGTGTCGGCGTTGATGTTGTAGGTTTCCCCGTCCACGCCCACGCCCAAGGGCGCGATCACGGGAATGATGTCGGACTGCTTGAACGTCTCGAGGATGTGGGGGTCGACGGCGACCGGCTCTCCGACGAAGCCCAGGTCCAGCACCTTCTCGATGTTCGAATCCTCGTCCCGCTTGGTGCGCTGAAGTTTGCGGGCCCGGATCAGATTGCCGTCCTTTCCCGACAGGCCAATGGCGTTGCCGCCGGCCTGGTTGATCTCGCGGACGATCTGCTTGTTGATGGAGCCCGAGAGCACCATCTCGACGATCTCGACCGTCTCCTTGTCGGTGACCCGAAGCCCGTCGACGAAGGAACTCTTGATCTTGAGGCGCTCCAGCATCGCGCCGATCTGCGGCCCGCCGCCGTGCACGACCACCGGATTGATCCCCACCTGCTTCAACAGGACCACGTCGCGGGCGAACAGGCCGGCGAGCTCGGTATCGCCCATGGCATGCCCGCCATACTTCACGACGAAGGTCGAGCCGCTGTACCGGCGCATATAGGGCAGCGCCTCGGACAGCGTCTTGGCCTTGGCCAGATGAATCTGGCGTTCGCTATCGGCGGGGATGGTCATGGCGCCGCACTGTAACGGAATTGCCGGCGACCGGCCAGCCTCCGCTGGCCGCATTCGGCCGCCCGGCGTCAGCGCGCAAACCGGGCCAGGCCGGCCCGCAGCTCGGCGATGCCGCGATTCTCGCGGGCGCTGGTGACGGCGATCTCGGGCCAGGCCGCTGGGTGTCGGACCAGTGCGTCGGTGAGCCGGGCGATGAGCGAAGCGACCTCGTCGGGCTTTGTCTTGTCGGCCTTGGTCAGCACGAGCTGGAACGACACCGCCGCCGCGTCGAGCCGCGCCATCATCTCGCGGTCGCTGTCCTTGAGTTCGTGACGGGCGTCGACCAGCAGGCACACCCGGCGCAATGCCACGCGGCCCCGGAGATAGGCCTCGGTGAGCGCGGTCCAGGCCGCGATCTCACGCTTCGATGCCCGGGCGTAGCCATAACCCGGCAGGTCCACCAGCGTCAGGCGCGAGCCGAGGGAGAAGAAGTTGAGCTGACGGGTGCGGCCGGGGGTGACCGAGGTGCGCGCCAGCGAACGTCGGCCGGTGAGCGCATTGAGCAGCGAGGACTTGCCGACATTGGACCGCCCCGCGAAGGCGACCTCGGGAAGGTCGAAGTCGGGGATGGCGGAGGGCTGGGCCGCGGCGCCGGCGAATCGGCACTCCTGCGCGAACAAGCGTCGCCCCGCCTCGATCTCGTCCGCGCCGGCCTGGTCCTGGGCGCGCCTATGCCCCGCCATGACTCCCCCTCGCCGCCCGCGGCGGCCGG
>JBAVNO010000128.1:0-1655 GCA_049691095.1 Alphaproteobacteria bacterium
GCCGAGCACAAAACTCGCCGCGGCGCCGGCAGGAGGCGCGCTTTGCGTGTTTAGAAATATGAGAACCCGGCTCGCTCCGGAATCCGCCACGTACAGATTATTGGCGTCGTCGACGAACACGCCCTGCGGCGCCGTGAGCGTTTGCGGAGACACCTGGCCGGGCCTGGTGGAAGACGCCGGATGCGGCTGTCCGTAGACCCGCACCGCGACGGCTCCCGAGCCTGGCGCTTCGGGAAACTCGAGCACGCGATTATTTCCCGTGTCCGCCACAAAGAGCCGCCCGTTCGCTGCAAACGCCAGCCCGGTGGGCGTCCGCAGGCTTCCGCCGCTCACGATTGTCGAATTGGAACTGGTGAAGTCCGGTTGCCCGATCACTGCGTCCGGTGTCACGCGGCCGGCCTGGTCGACCGGGCGGGGATACCGGAGCACACGATGGTTCCCGGTATCCGCGACGTACAAAGCGCCGCTGTACGGATTGATCGCCAGTCCCGTGGGCGCCCAGAGGGACGTCCTTGACGGAGTTTGTGCCTGCATATCCGCGTTGGGCGCACCGGAGTGCAGGTCGGGCTGCCCGATCGCCATGTCGGCGTCGTCCCCGCTGCGGAAGCGCGCCGCATCCTTCCACACCAGGACGCGGTTATTGCTCGTATCGGAGACGTACAGCGCGAAAGGTTCTTTGGAATAGTCGATGACGATCTTGAAAGGCTGGTTGAGGCTGCCGGCCTCGATCTGGTTCACGCCGTTCGAAACGAAATCGCCCTGCCCCCAGACGCGGCTCGCCGTTTTGGATCCGGCGGGAAACAGGAGGACCCGGTGATTGGCGGAATCCACCACAAGCACATTCCCGCCCGGATCCAATTTGACGTCGGTGGGACCGGAGAGAGTGTTGGCCGATGCCCGCGGGAACACATCCGCATTCGCCGCCGTGGAAGTGAAGGTAGACTGCCCGAAGACGCTCACCGCCGCCGCGTCGGGCGTCTTCGGCGGAAGAACGAGCACCCGGTTGTCATACGGCGCCGCCACATAGAGGTTGCCGTTCTTATCGATGGAGATTCCCGCCGGACCCGCCATGCTCGAACTGGTTGCCTGTCTCGGAACGCCGCGCGAGGTGAAATCGCCTTCACCCCAGACCGCGGCCGCTGCCGGGTCGGGTGTGGACGGCCCCAACGGCGCAGGAAAACGAAGCACCCGCGTATTGTTGTAGTCCGACACGTACAGGTTGTCCTGCGCATCGAACGCCAGCCCCGCCGGCATATTGAAGCCGGACGCCGAAATCGCGCCGCCGCGATCCGGGTAACCGGTAGTGAAATCTTTTTGCCCGATGACCGTGTCGGCCTCGGGCGGCGTTGCGTTGTTGAGGACCGCGGCGCCGAATCGCAGGACGCGATTGTTCGCGCTGTCCGCCACCCACAGATTGCCGGCGGAATCGAATGCCACGGCCCGCGGCCGGTACATCGAAGCTTTCAAGAGGCCGGCCGTCGTTGTTGTGAAGTTCGGCTGGCCGTAGACGGCGTCCGGCTGTACCCGCGACCGGTTTTCGAATGGCGACAGAAACCGGACTACGCGATTGTTGCCGTAGTCGGCCACGTACAGGTTGCCGGTGATGGGATCCGCGGCGAGCGCGAGCGGGGCGTTCAGCCCCATCGGGCCGATAC
>JBAVNO010000129.1:0-10324 GCA_049691095.1 Alphaproteobacteria bacterium
AGCGCGACGACGACGTTGGCTTGCGCCGAATCGGCGGTCAGCGCGATGTCATGGCCGGTGATCTCGGCCAATTGACCGAGGTGGCGCGTCATGATGTTCAGGATCATGTCGCGGTCGCCGGCGCGGATGTCGAGATAGACGCGCACCGGCGTCACCCACTTGCGGAGCCGGGCGTCGACGCGATTGTCGAACTCGTTGTGGAATACGATCGTATCGAAGTTCCGCAGCAGCTGCGCGCGGGTCAATTTGAACTCGTGCACCAGCGACGGCCCGGCGCTCCCGCCCCCGGGGGCCAGACACAGTGCGACCGCCATCGCGACCCCGGGCCACACGCGCCACCACATCCTGTCGATTGCCGATCGGGCCTTCATCTTTCCGCCTGAGGGTTACCGGTACGGGCCGCATCCAATGTAACCGCAGGGCTCGGCCCCATCCAGGCTGAAAGCGCCCGATTCCGGGGCGGGGCCCCCGGCACCGGGCCTGGGATCGGTTGCACGGCGGGACTTTTGGATAACGGTTTATTCATTGTTTTGGCAGTCCAATGACCTGCGGGCTATTCGCTCCTTTTGGCCGCGGATAGCCCGGAATCGTGCCTGCACGGAGCACCACCATGGCCGAAGCCAAACGCAAGAAACCCTACGCAGCCGAAATCAAGACCATGGCGGGTACGCCCGGTACGGGGCCCGGGCCCGAGCCCGGTACCGCCATATCCGAGGAAACGGCACGACGGCGCCACGCGGAAGTCATGGCCGCCTTCGAAGCCATGCGCGATCATCTGCGCCACTTGCCGGCCGCACCGGCGGCGCCCATCGCCGCACCCGAAGGCCTCGACGTCGGAACGCTGAAGAAAGAGCTTCAGCAGTTGCGGAACGCGATCTCGGAAACCAAGCGGGAGATCGCAGCGCTCCGGCATCCGGCCGCGCCCAGTTCGGACCGTCTGGTCACCGCGACCGACGAGTTGGACGCCGTCGTCAAGGCGACCGAGTCGGCGACTCACACGATTCTCGAGACCGCGGAAAGCCTGGAAGAGGTCGTGCAGCGCGTGGCCCAAAGCAGCCCCGACACCTTCGTCGCCAAGAGCATGGACGACATGAAGGAAATGATCGTGAGGATGTACGAGGCCTGCAACTTCCAGGACGTCACCGGCCAGCGGATCAACAAAGTCGTCAACACGATGCGGTATGTCGAGGAACACGTGAACACGATGATTTCCATATTCGGCACCGACGCGTTCCAGGAGATCGAGGTCCCGACTCCTGCGAAGCCGGCCGATAAGGACAAGGCTCTGCTCGAAGGTCCGCAGCTTCCGGAAAACGCGGTCTCGCAGGACGATATCGACAAGCTTTTTAGCTAAAGGCCCCGGTGCCCGCATCGGCCTGCTCCGCGAGCCGGAAAGCAGGTGCATTCAACGCGCTATGCGCCGGATCCCGGCGCCGCCCGCGCCGCTAACACTTTCGAAACCCTGCGTGCGTACCATGGCGTCCTTTCGGGCCTTTCCTGCCCATGTCCAGGACCGTGGGGGAACCATGAAGATCGCAAACAGAGCGGTACAAGCCATCGTCGGCATGACGGCGACCATGCTGGTTATCGCGGACGCCGCGGCCGCAACCTGTTCCTTGGCGGCCGAGCAGGCCGCCATCGATTCGCGCGCCTTGCAGAGCGAGCTGATGGTCGCCGCGCTCAGTTGCGGGCAGAGCGGGCAGTACAACGCCTTCGTCACGAAATTCGGGCCGCAGCTGGCCGCCAATGGCAACGCGTTGCGGCAGTATTTCGGACGCGCCTTCGGCGCCAACGGCGAGACCCAGATGAATGCGTTCGTGACCCGGCTCGCCAATTACGCCTCGACCCGCGCGACGACGCGCGGCACGCCGGCTTTCTGCGCCGACTCGGCGGCGCTGTTCGGCCAGGTCCTGGCGGCGGCGCCAAACGACCTCGTCGCCGTTGCGGCCCGCCAGCCTTTCGCCGGCGATTCGGGCATCACGCCCTGTGCGGTTCAGACGGCGGGCGAGCAGCCGCGGTAGCGCCGCAATAGCGCCGGTTCGGGAGTCGCCGGCCGGCAATCAGCGAGCGGAAAAAGAAAAGGGGCGGCGCCCGTGAGCGCCGCCCCGATTTCGTCTGATACCGGGCCCGGTTCGGCGGACCCGGATCTTGTTACTTGACCATGATGACGATCTGCGCCCGCCGGTTCTGCGGCTCGCGCACGCCGTCGGGGGTCGCCACCAGCGGCTCCGTCTCGCCCTTGGCGAAAACCGAGACCGACGAAGCCTTGACACCCTGCTTCACCAGCTCGGCCTTGACCGCATCGCCGCGGCGGCGCGACAGGCCCATGTTGTAGGCATCGGACCCGGACCGGTCGGCGTGACCCGTCACGTCGACGCGCCCGCCCGACTTCTTGGCGGCAGCGGCCGCGGTGCGGACGATGCCGAGCGCCTCGGGCGTCAGGCTGGACTTGTCCCAATCGAAGAACACCAGGTACGTCCCCACGGGTCCGGCCTCAGCCATCATGGGCTTGGGTCCGGGTCCGGGGGCTTGATCCGGCATCATCTCGAACATGCTCATCCGCGCCTGCGGAGGCGAAGGCAGGAACGGCTCGATCTTGGCCATCGCCTCGTCGAATGCCGCCTTGCAGGCAGCAACTCCCGCCGGCTGGAGCACGCCGCCACGGACGTTTTTCTCCGAAGCCTCTTCCACCCAGCAGTCGAAATTGGTCTGGGCCTTGGCCGCCCAGGAGGGCCGAATTTCGCGGGCGCCACGGTCGAGGTAGCTCATCAACCGGGAATGCGCGCCGGTAATGTCGGCAACTTCGCTCTCGTGCACCGGATGGGTCGACGGGTCCTCAGGAAGGACCAACTCGTTCGCCGCAGCCGCAGCTCCCTTGCCGCCAAACAGCGCCCCCGACACGTAGTCGTTCTCGCCATTCTCCTCGGCGACCAATGCGGTATAACCCTCATTAAGCCCCTGGTTGAACGAAGACGCCGAGGGCGGGGCAGGTGTGGCGCAGGCAGCCAGCACGCCGAGCATGAGCCCGCCAGCGATGATCCGTAACGACCAATACATTTCGATATTCCCCTTTTTCAAGAACCGAAGAAGTCCACAACCAACTTCACATGAAAGCCGTGCGTGACAGCGGATGTCCCATGTACCAACCCCGCCTTGGCACCCTGTCCCCTGTTTTTTTTACCTTTTATCCTAGTCGGGGCAAGACCACAATCGTTAAAGACTAAAATTTTTACTGCTACGACCTTTGGGGAGCGAGCCTGATAGTGGTCGCTGTCCCAGTCAATACAGTCCATTCGTGAAGTACACCACTTGCATCACGTTACCAGAAACGGCGCATGACCGCTACCGCCCCTCCGCGCCCGGCCTGCACCCCCAGCGTCGAAAGATGTTCGTACTGCGCCACGGACGATAGGGCCAGAGTGCTAACAAACCCTTGATTTCAATGCCTTGCGTGTCGGTATGGACGGCGGCCCTGCCTCTTTCCCGGGGCGCTCTATGCCTTTCTTGGCGCCTACGCCGATGACCCGAATCGCGCCCCAGATGCCCAGTGGCGTCCCGTGGCGCCGAATCCGATCGGAAGCGCAGAGCCGGCGTCGCATCACGGCAACCGGAAGTGGCGCGCAACGCCGCTCGCGGCGCCGCTTCGGCCCCGATCGTTGCTCCGGGGCGCGGTCCTGTAAGGCGAGGGGCGAAACGCGCCCGCGTCAATAGCCCTGGTCCTGGTCCTGGCCCCGTTTCTTGCCCGTGCCCATGCCCTTGCCGGCACCCGTCGTCTCGAGCGCGGTCTTGCATTCGGGCGAGACCTGATCCTTCGCGGCTTCGAGACAGGCGCGGACTTCTTCATTGTGCTCCTTACCTGCGCAAATATTCGCAATGTCTTCCTTGCACGCCGTGGCGACGGGGCCGGTTTGGGCGGTTGCCGCGCCGATCGAAACGGCGATCGCGAAAGCGGCAATGACCATGGCGTTGACGATCTTCATGGTTGGCTGCTCCTCTCCTGAATCCAACGGCACCGAAAACGGTACGAACGCTGCGGTACGAACGCGCCAAGAACCGGCACGCATCTTCGGCATGCGCCTTGGCGAAAAACCGGGATGGTGAATTCTTGGCGACCCCAACGGGATTCGAACCCGTGTTGCCGGCTTGAAAAGCCGGAGTCCTAACCACTAGACGATGGGGTCGGTCTAGCCGTCGATCTCATTAAAGGCCCACCCGGCCAAAATCAAGCCGCGCAACGTCGCGCCCAGTTCGGGCGAACGGGCCGCCCGGCCTCAGCGCGGGCGCACCACGGCCGCGTCGTCGATGAAGAGCTGCACGCCCTCGCGCCCCTGCCAATCGTCCAAACCCAGCCTCCCCGCCAGATGCAGACTTCCGCCCCGCGCCGCCAGAAGCGCGCGCCCCAGGTCCGACTGCAGCGCCCGGAATGCGATCCCCTTCAAGCGCCCGCCTTGGGGACCCATGAGCACGCACCGGACGTGCTCCTGCCCGGCGACGTCGGCCATCGCGATCCGCGTCATGGGAAAGGCGAAGCGCGGCTCGGCGTTGCCGACCCCGAACGGCCCGATCCGCTCGAGGAGGGCGACCAGGTCGCGGGACGCGCCCTCGGGGCTCAGCGTTCCATCGAGCCCCAGGCTCGGTCCGGCATCGGCGCACGCCATTTCAACCCCCAGCCGCCGGGCCAGGAAATCGCGCAAGGCCCCAACCTTCGCCCGCGCCACGGTCAGCCCCGCGGCCATCGCGTGCCCGCCGCCGTTGATCAGCAAGTCATTGCGCCGCGCCGCGATCACGGCCGCCCCCACGTCGACGCCCCCGATGGACCGCGCCGACCCCTTGCCGGTGTCCCCGTGCAGCGCGATGACGAAGGCGGGGCGCCCGAACCGTTCCTTCAAGCGCGAAGCCACGATGCCGATCACGCCGGGGTGCCAGTCTTCGCCGGCGACGAAGACCGGGGACGCCGACTCGGTCTGCGACTCGGCTTGCGCCGTCGCCGCGGCCAGCACTTCGGCTTCGATCCGGCGCCGCTCCTGGTTGTAGCCGTCGAGCTCCGACGCGATGGCGCGCGCCTCCGCTGCGTCCGACGTGGTCAGGAGCCGCACGCCGAGGTCGGAGCGGCCCACGCGCCCGCCCGCATTCACCCTTGGCCCGAGCAGGAATCCGGCGTGGTACGTGCCGGGTCTGGCGTCGAGCCCCGCCACGTCGGCCAGGGCCGCCAAACCGATGTTGCCGCGCCGGGCCATGACTTTCAGCCCCTGGGCGACCAGCGCCCGATTCAGTCCCGTGAGCGGCACCACGTCGCAGATGGTGCCGAGCGCCACCAGGTCGAGCCAGCCCATCAGGTCCGGCTCCGGGCGATCCGGCGCTCCGAAATGGCCGTCGGCGCGGAGCCTGCGGTTCACGGCCGCCGCCAGCAGGAACGCGACGCCCACGGCCGCGAGCTGCTTCAGCGGCGAGGCCTCGTCGAGACGGTTGGGATTGATCACCGCCGCCGCCGCCGGCAACAGCGATTCGGCCTCGTGATGATCGACCACCACGACGTCGAGCCCGGCTTCCCGCGCCTCCTGCAACGCCTGGTGCGCCGAGATTCCGCAATCGACCGTGATCACGAGGCGGATGCCCTCGGCGGCCAAGGTGCGCATCGCCGCGCCATTGGGACCGTATCCTTCGCGAACCCGGTCGGGAATGTACGTTCGGGGAGCCGAACCGACGGCGGCCAAATATCTCGCCAGCAGCGCGGCCGACGTCGCGCCGTCCACGTCGTAATCGCCGAAGATCGCGATTTTCTCGCCCTCGCGCACGGCGCGGACGATGCGGTCGGTCGCCTTGTCCATGTCGAGGAGATGGGAAGGATCGGGAAGCAGCGACCGAAGCCGCGGGTCGAGGAACGACGCAGCGTCCTCGAGTCCGACGCCGCGGGCGGCCAGAATCCGTGCCACGATCTCGGGCAGATCCAGCCGCTGAGCCAGCGCCAGGGCCAGCCGGTCGTCGCCGAGTCGCGCCCGCCAGCGTTTGCCCGTGACCGAACGCTCGACGCCGAGCACGGCCTCCGCCAAACGACTGTCGGCTTTCGCCGCGACGCTCACGGCTGTGCGGCCCGGCCGACCGGGCCCGGCCCCGAATCGGGATCGGCGGCATCGCGGCCGACCGCGCCCTGATGGCCGTCGTGATACGTATCGAGCCACCTTACGGTCGACGTGCCCGAGCACACGATGAGACTTTGGGTGTGAACGCCGGCTGCGACGCGCCGGACCCCCTTGAGGATCATGCCCTGGGTCACGCCGGTGGCGGCGAAGATGACGTCGCCGGGCGCAAGGTCCGCGGCGGAAAAGATTCGCTTGAAGTCTTCGTGCCCGCACTCCAGAGCCTTGGCCCTGTCCTCGTCGGTGCGCAGCACGAGCCGCGCCCGCATCTGTCCGCCGGTCGAACGCAGCGCCGCCGCCGCGAGCACGCCTTCGGGCGCACCGCCGATTCCCATGTACAGGTCCGTTCCCGCGGCCGGGACGGCGGTGGCGACGATTCCGCTGACGTCGCCGTCCTGGATCAGCGCGATCCGGGCCCCCGCCTCGCGCACTTTCGTCACCAGATCGGCGTGGCGCGGGCGATCCAGGATGCATACCACCAGCTCGCCGACGCCGACCCCCCTGGCGGCGGCCACGGCCGCCAGATTCTCGCCCGGCGCGCGGTCGAGGTCGATGACGCCTTCGGGCAGGCCCGGGCCCACCGCGATCTTTTCCATATAGATGTCGGGCATGCGCACGAGCCCGCCTTCGCAGCCCACCGCGAGGATCGAAAGCGCGTTGGGGCCGCCGCGCGCCGTGGTGGTGGCGCCCTCCAGCGGATCGACCGCGATGTGGACCGGGCTCCCGCCGCTCTGCCCCACCCCTTCGCCGATGAAAAGCCGGTCCGCCGATCCCGCCAAGCCCTCGCCGACGACGATCTTACCCTGGGCCGGAAAGTCGGCCAGACCCGCGCACGCGGCGTCTATCGCCGCGCCGTCGGCGGTGCGCTCGTCGCCGCGGCCGGTGTGGCGCGCCGCTTCTATCGCCGCCTGCTCCGTGATCCGGACTGCGGCGAAGGCGATGTCGGGGTCGAGTGCGTCCGCCATGTCGGTCCCCGTTTCGGCGGCGTCAGAGCGGCTCGATGCGAATCATGCGCGGCGGCTCCAACACCGTCTTGAGCTCGCCGATTCTCTTGACCGCGCGGTTCATCGCGGCTTCCTCGGTTTCGTGGCTGGTCAGCACCACCGGAACCGCGCCCACGGGGGCGCGGCCGTGCTGGAGGAAGGATTCCATGGAAATGTTGCAATCGCGCAACGCCGCGGCGATGTCGGCGATGACGCCGGGCTGATCCACCACCATGAGACGGATGTAATAGGCGCCCCGGTGCCGTTCCATGGGCGAGACCGGAATCCGCGCCAGCCGGTCGGCCGGAACGGAGAAGGTGTTGAGTCGCGTGCCGCGCGCGATGTCGATCAGGTCGGCGACGATCGCCGATCCGGTCGGTCCGGCGCCGGCGCCCCGTCCCTGGAACACGATGTTGCCCGCGAAGTCCCCTTCGACCAGGATCGCGTTGTTCACGTCCTCGACGTGGGCGATGGCGTTGCGCACCGGCACCATGCAAGGATGCACGCGCTGTTCGACGCCATGCTCGGTCAATCGCGTGATGCCGAGCAGCTTGATGCGATAGCCGAGCTCGTCGGCGAACGCGATGTCGAGGGCCGAGACGTGCCGGATGCCCTCGACGTAAACGCCCTCGAAGTTGGTCTCGCAACCGAAGGCGACGCTGGTCAGGATCGCGAGCTTGTGCGCCGCGTCGATGCCGTCGATGTCGAAACTGGGATCGGCCTCGGCATAGCCCAGCCGGCGCGCCTCGTCGAGCACGTCCGCGAAATCGCGCCCGGTCTCGCGCATCGCCGTCAGGATGTAATTGCTGGTGCCGTTCAGGATCCCGTAGAGCCGCGCAATCCCGTTGCCGGCCAGTCCCTCGCGCAAGCCCTTGATGATCGGGATGCCGCCCGCCACCGCCGCCTCGTAGTGGAGGGACACGCCCTTGGCTTCGGCGGCGCGGGCGAGCGCCACGCCGTGATGGGCGAGCAGCGCCTTGTTGGCCGTCACCAGATGCTTGCCGGAGGCGATCGCGGCCTCGCACACCTTCTTGGCCACGCCCTCGGAGCCGCCGATCACTTCGACCACGACCTCGGCCTTGGCGCCTTTGGCCATCGCCACCGCGTCGTCGAACCATTCGACGTCCGAGAGGTCGGCGCCCCGGTCGCGCGAGCGATCGCGGGCCGCGACCGCCCGCACCCGAATGGGCCGGCCGCACCGTTGTTCGATGAGATCGGCGTGATCGTGGAGAAGCTTCAGGGTTCCGGCGCCGACCGTTCCGAGACCGGCAATGGCGATGTCGAGGGGAGCGCTCAAGAGGCCAACGCCGCTCGCGCGCTTTCTTCGAGCACCTTGTCGGCGGACGCCAGGAGGGCCTTGATGCTGCGTATCGCCTGCCGCGTCCGGTGCCGGTTTTCCACCAGCCCGATGCGGACGAACCCTTCGCCGTGCTCGCCGAAGCCGATGCCCGGCGCCACCGCGACCTTTGCCTCCTGAAGCATCAGCTTGGCGAATTCGAGCGAGCCCAGATGGGCGAACGCCGGCGGGATCGGCGCCCAGGCGAACATGCTGGCGGGCGGGATCGGCACCTCCCAGCCGGCGGCCTCCAGCCCCTCGATCAGCACGTCCCGCCTTTGCTTGTAGAGCTCGCGGATCTGGGTCACGCAATCCTGCGGACCGTTGAGCGCCGCGGCGGCCGCGACCTGGATCGGCGTGAACGCGCCGTAATCGGTGTAGGACTTGATGCGCGCCAGCGCGGCGATGATGCGCTTGTTGCCGGACGCGAAGCCGATGCGCCAGCCGGGCATGGAATAGGTCTTGCTCATGGACGTGAACTCGACCGCCACGTCCTTGGCGCCCGGCACCTGAAGCACCGAGGGCGGCGGCTTGCCGTCGAAGTAAATCTCGCAATAGGCGATGTCGGAGATGAGCAGCACGTCGTGCCGCCGGCAGAACTCGACGAGCGGCACGTAGAAATCCAGATCCACCTTGCGCGCCGTGGGATTGGACGGGAAGTTCACGATCACGGCGATCGGCTTCGGCACGCTGTATCGGACCGCGCGCTCGAGCTCGTCCATGAACTCGGCGCTCGACCCCATCGGCGTGTGCCGGATCGAGGCGCCGGCAAGGATGAATCCGAAGGAGTGGATGGGGTAGGTCGGGTTCGGGCACAGCACCACGTCGCCGGGACTGGTGATCGCCTGGGCGAGACTCGTCAATCCTTCCTTCGATCCGATGGTGGCGATGATCTCGGTTTCGGGATCGAGCGACACGTTGAAACGGCGCTCGTAATAGCCGGCGAGCGCCTTGCGCAGACCCGGGATGCCGCGCGAGTTCGAGTAGCGATGGGTGTGCGGGTCTTGGACCGTCTCGATCAGCTTGGCCACGATGTGCGCCGGCGTGGGCGTATCGGGATTGCCCATCCCGAGATCGATGATGTCGTGGCCCTTGGCGCGGGCGGCCGCCTTCATCGCGTTGACCTCGGCGAAGACGTACGGGGGCAGCCGTTTGATGCGGTAATATTCCTGGGACATGGACGCGACGTTCCGCGAGTAGGCAGCGCCGTGCGACGGCGACGCGCCGTCGCATTGGACCTTCAAGGTGTCCCTAGTGGCGCAGGACTATGTATCCCGTCAGCCGCTAATAATCGATAAAAATCTCGGTCCGACGGTTGCCCGCCTCTCCCGACGGCATCGACTCGAAATAGATCGGTTCGGCGTCCGACATCGCGCCCACGAAGATGGCGCTTGGCTTCACGCCAAGGCGGGAGAGCTCGCGCGCCACCACATCGGCGCGCCGCATCGAGACCGTGAAGTTCGCCATCTGATGATGCAGCGGATCGAGGTCGCGGGTGCGGCTGCTGGCGTGGCCCACGACGCGGATGGTGCCGCCGCGCTGCTTGTGCAGTTGCGCGACGTCACGCAGCACCTTCTGCTCGGCGGCCGTCAAGCGCGCCGATCCGTGGCCGTAGGTGATGGTGGCGACCTTCTCGGAGGCGCCGCCCGGCCCGAACTGGTCGAACGAACGGAACGTCGCCGACTCGCCGAAGGCCATCGACCCCTCCGAAGAAGCCTCGGTCTCGACCGCCTCGTCGGAGCCGGGGGCGGCCGCCACCGGGCCTGCGGGCGCCGTGGTGACCGTGGGGGCAGATTCCTGGAGCTTCGCCTGATACACGTCGCCCAGCGTTCCCGCGCCGGGCGCGGCCGTCGGTCCGGGCGCCGGAC
>JBAVNO010000130.1:0-10580 GCA_049691095.1 Alphaproteobacteria bacterium
GCCGAGATGGACAAGCTGGCCAAGGGGCTCGAAGTCTTCCCCGGAGTCGCGGTGCTGAGCGACGAGATTTACAGCCGCCTGCTCTACGACGGCCACGAGCACGTGTCGATGCTGAGCTACCCGGCGCTCCGCGACCGGGTCATCATGCTCGACGGCTGGAGCAAGACCTACGCCATGACCGGCTGGCGGCTCGGCTACGGCGTGTGGCCGAAGTCGCTGCGGGCGGCGGCCGACGGGCTTGCCATCAATTCCCATTCCTGCGTCAACGCGGCGGCCCAATACGGCGGCATCGCCGCCCTGCAAGGACCGCAGGACTCGGTGGCTCGCATGCTGTCCGCGTTCGCCGTCCGCCGGCAGGCGATCGTGGAGGGCCTGAACCGCATGCCCGGGTTCCGGTGCCTGTCCCCGGGCGGGGCGTTCTATGTCTTCCCCAACATCACCGGCACCGGCCTCGGCTCGCGCGAGATGGAGGCGAAGCTCCTGGACGAGGCCGGGGTCGCCACCGTTTCGGGGGCCAGCTTCGGCGCCATGGGCGAAGGGTATCTGCGCTTGTCCTATGCCAACGGCCTGGAGAATATCGGGGCCGCGTTGGACCGCATCCGCGATTGCCTCGGCGCAGCCAGGGCCCGAAAGGCGTGACGGAAAAAAACGGAGAGCCGGCGCGGGAGATAGAGCAATTTTTGGGCAACGTGCCTAGAATATGAGCCGTTGCCGGCGGGGAAATCCCGGGAATCGAGCCGCCAAGGCGGAAAACCGCCCCCGAAGCGGTCGAAAATCGGGCACCAGGATTGGCACGGCTGTTGCGTAACGGCTGATGCGAAAAAGCCGGTCGTGAAATTCGCGGCGAATTCGCGGCGCGACCGTCGCGTCGGCCCGGAATGGAGGAGGCGCACGCGTCGATCCGGCACCGGTGACCCAGAATCGTATCACACCCGAGCGGGAGGCCGGCCAGGGCGGGCCATCCTCCCGGAATCGTAGAAAGAGGCGTATGCCGATCCATGAAAAAGATCGAAGCCATCATCAAACCCTTCAAGCTGGACGAAGTTAAGGAAGCCCTGAACGAACTCGGCCTCAAGGGTATGACGGTGATCGAAGCGAAGGGCTTCGGCCGTCAGAAAGGACACACCGAGCTGTACCGGGGCGCGGAATACGTTGTCGATTTCCTGCCGAAGGTTAAGATCGAGGTCGTGGCCGACGACAGCCTCGTCGAACGCGCGATCGAAGCCATCCTGCAGGCGGCCAAGACCGGGCGCATCGGCGACGGCAAGATTTTCGTCTATCCGGTCGACGAGGTGATTCGCATCAGAACCGGCGAACGCGGTTCCGACGCGGTGTAACGCTGAGCGCCGCACCGATGAACGCCCGGATGGGCCTGCGGCGGAGCTTTGAGCGTAACTTAAGAAACGGATTTATAACACTGATCGCACAGGGGAATAACACATGGCCGACGTGAAGAAAGTACTCGAAATGATCAAGGAAAACGACGTCAAGTACGTCGATTTCCGTTTCACCGACCCGAAGGGCAAATGGCAGCACACCACCCAGCCCGTGCACACCATCAACGAGGACCTCTTCACGGACGGCGTGTTCTTCGACGGCTCGTCGATCGCGGGATGGAAGGTCATCAACGAGTCGGACATGGTCCTGATGCCCGACCCCTCGTCGGCCGTCCTCGATCCTTTCAGCGCCCAGTCTAACCTCATCGTCATTTGCGATTGCATCGAGCCGACCACCGGGCAGCCTTACGGGCGCGACCCCCGGTCGGTCGCCAAGAAGGCGGAAACCTACCTGAAGTCGAGCGGGGTGGGCGATACGGCCTATTTCGGTCCCGAGGCCGAGTTCTTCGTGTTCGACGACGTCCGCTACAACGTCTCCATGAACCACACCTTCTATTCCCTCGATTCGGAAGAAGGCCCCTACGTCTCGGGCAAGGAATTCGAAGGCGGAAACATCGGCCACCGCCCGCCCATCAAGGGCGGCTACTTCCCGGTTCCGCCGGTCGATTCCATGAACGACATGCGGGCCGAGATGCTGACCGTCATGCACGACATGGGGCTCGACACCGAGAAGCACCACCACGAGGTGGCGCCGAGCCAGAACGAGCTCGGGTTCAAGTTCGGCACCCTGACCCAATGCGCCGACTTCATGCAGATCTACAAGTACGTGGTCCACATGGTGGCCCATTCCTACGGCAAGACGGCGACCTTCATGCCCAAGCCGGTCTATGGCGACAACGGGTCGGGCATGCACGTGCACCAGTCGATCTGGAAGAACAAGAAGCCCGCCTTCGCCGGCTCCGGGTACGCGGACCTGTCCGAGCTGGCGCTCTATTACATCGGCGGCATCATCAAGCACGCCCGGGCCCTCAACGCGCTCACCAACCCCACCACCAACAGCTACAAGCGCCTGGTGCCGGGGTTCGAGGCCCCGGTGCTGCTCGCCTACTCGGCGCGCAACCGCTCGGCGTCCTGCCGCATCCCCTTCGTCACCAGCCCCAACGGCAAGCGCGTCGAGGTGCGGTTCCCCGACCCGGCGGCGAACCCCTATCTGGCCTATGCGGCCATGTTGATGGCCGGGATCGACGGTATCCAGAACAAGATCCACCCCGGGGATCCGATCGACAAGAACCTCTACGATCTGCCCCCCGAGGAACTGAAGGAAATCCCCACCGTCTGCGGCAGCCTCCGCGAGGCATTGGAGTGCCTGGACGCCGACCGTGACTTCCTCAAGAAGGGCGACGTCTTCTCCGACGACCTGATCGAGTCCTACATCGAGCTGAAGTGGGGCGAGGTGCGGGCCTTCGAGATGTCCCCCCACCCGATCGAGTTCCAGATGTACTACAGCGTCTAGGTCCGGGATCCGGGTCTTCGCCCGAGCTGCGCCATTCGATCAAGGGCCGCCCTCCCGGGGGCGGTCCTTCGTCTTTCGCATCCCCGGGGCGGGCGCGCGGATACAGACTCGCGGCAACAAAGCCTTTCGCCCGCGGCGCGATCTCGTAAAATGCCCGCCCCGAAGCCGGCATCGGTAGATCTGGTCCGCCATGAAGAACTTTCGCTGCGCCTGCGGCAATACCGTCTTCTACGAGAACACGCTGTGCAACAGCTGCAGCCGGCGGCTGGGGTTCCTACCGGACTTGGGGACGCTGGCGCCACTCGAGCCCCTCGAGGCTCCGGGGCCCGGGGGCGCGGAAAATGGGGGGCGCTGGCGCGCCCTGGTGCCCGGAGCCGCCTCCTTCTACCGGCGGTGCCGCAACGACACGGAGTATCAGGTGTGCAATTGGATGGTCGCGGCTGGCGACCCCAACGACTATTGCGCGTCGTGCCGGCTCAACAGCATGATCCCCAATCTCGGCGATCCGCGGAGCCTGGTCCTGTGGTTCCGCGTCGAGCAGGCCAAGCGCTGGCTGCTGTACACCCTTCAGAACCTCGGCCTGCCGATCATCGGAAAGGCGGAGGACCCGGCCGGCGGCCTGGCCTTCGAGTTCCTGGCCGACGCGGGATCGTCGGAGTTTTGCGACACGCTCGACGAACGCCAGCGGATCACGACGGGGCACCGGCGGGGCGTGATCACCATCAACATCGCCGAGGCGGACCCCAGCGCGCGCGAGCAGATGCGTGAGCGGATGAACGAGCAGTACCGCACCCTGCTCGGCCATTTCCGCCACGAGAGCGGACATTACTATTGGGACCGGCTGGTCAATGATACGCCTTGGCTCCAACGCTTCCGGGACGTGTTCGATGACGAGCGCGCGGACTATGACGCCGCGTTGCGCCGCTATTACACGTGGGGCCCGAAGGCGGGCTGGCAGCAGTCCTTCATCAGCGGCTATGCGGCGGCCCATCCCTGGGAGGACTGGGCCGAAACCTGGGCCCACTATCTTCACATCACCGACACGCTGGAGACGGCCTGGGACCAGGGGTTCAGCGTCAGGGGCCGGGCGGTCGGCCCCCAGACCATGCCCGCACAATGGGCCGCCCCGCCGTCGCGGGCCGACGCGGCCATGTCCTTCGACGGCATGCTGGCCGATTGGACCGGCCTCGCAATCGGCATGAACGCGCTCAACCGGAGCATGGGGTTGCCCGACCCCTACCCGTTCGTGCTCGCGAACCCGGTGATCGAAAAGCTTCGATTCGTTTACGATCTGATCGGGGCGGCGCGGCGCACCTGACGATCGTGCCCGCCGGCACGGCCGCCGGCACGGCCGGCCGGACGGCATCCTTGCACCCCTGGCGGACGAGACCGGGGGCTACCCCCGGCGTCAGGTCCATTCCAGTCGCGGCAGTTCGGAAAACGCGCGGCGCAATCCCGCCCCCCAGGATTCCTGCAAGGTGCGAAGGAAATCGGAGCCGGCGTCGAACGACATGGCATGTTCCAGCTTGAAGGTGTCCTTACGATAGGTCACCAGGTCGATCGGGGGTCCGACCGAGATGTTGCTTCGCATCGTCGAGTCGAGCGACACCAGGGCGCAGCGCGCGGCATCCTCCAGGCTCGTTTCGGGCTTGATGATGCGGTCCAGGATGGGCTTGCCGTACTTGGTCTCGCCGATCTGGAGGAAGGGCGTCTCGGCCGAGGCCGTGATGTAGTTCCCCTGCGGATAGATGAGATAGATGTTGTGCGGGCGCTCCCCAACCTGGCCGCCGAGGATGAAACTCGCCTCGGCACTGGACTCGCTCTGGCGAAGCGCCTCGCCGTGCTCCGCCTGAACCCGAAGGCTCATGCGGCCGATGTAATGGGCGGCGTCGAACAGGTAGCGGACGGTGCGGAGGCTGGGTTCTGCCTCCGAATCGTCCAGGTCGCGCTGGATCAAGTTGATGACCGCCTGGGTGGTGGCGAGATTGCCGGCCGTCAGGATGATGAAAATCCGGTCATCGGCGATCGGGAATACGTTCATTTTCTTATAGGTGCTGATTTGGTCGACGCCCGCGTTGGTGCGGGAATCCGACGCGAATACCAGATGCTGGTTCAGCTTGATGGCGAGGCAATACGTCATATTCGATCACACGGGGTCGCGTTTTTGTCGTTGGTGACGTAGAATCGGCATAGTTTTTGCCTCCAGTAAAGAGACAACAGTGATCCGGATCGGCCGCTCGGTCGGCGAAACGGACAGGGAGCGATATGCCGATCAGTTGGCGTACCTATGACTGCGAGGGTCTTTACGACGAGTTGGTCCGCTCGGGCGGCCGCTTGCGCCCCCATGCCCGGTCGGTGGGCCTCCGTTTCAGCCGTTTGAGCGACGCCGAGATCGAGGAGCGCCGCGCGGCCTCCGAGGCCGCGGTGCAGGCGATGGGGATCACCTTCACCGTCTATTCCCAGAAGAACAGCTCCATCGACCGCGCCTGGCCGCTGGACATCGTGCCCCGCGTGATGGCCAGGAGCGAGTGGGCCCAGATCGAGGCGGGACTCATCCAGCGCGTGACCGCGCTCAATCTCTTCATCGACGACATCTACCACGGCCAGAAGATCGTCAAGGACGGGGTCGTTCCCGCCCACATCATGGCGAGCTCCGTGAATTTCCGGTCCGCCTGCGTCGGCGTCGATCCGCCGCTCGGGATCTGGGCCCACATCTGCGGCAGCGACCTGGTGCGCGACAAGGACGGCACGGTCTACGTCCTGGAGGACAATCTGCGGGTTCCCTCGGGCGTGTCTTACATGCTGGAGAACCGGCAGGTCATGAAGCGGGTCTTCCCCGAGCTGTTCGAGGACAACAGTATCCTTCCCGTCGACGACTATCCGTCCCAGCTGTTCGAATGCCTGGCCTCGCTGTCGCCGCGATCGGTCGACTGGCCCGAGGCCGTGGTGCTGACGCCCGGCATCTACAACTCCGCCTATTTCGAGCACGGCTACCTGGCGCAACAGATGGGAACCCAACTCGTGGAAGGCCCGGACCTCGTGGTGGGCGAGGACGACTGCGTGTACATGCGCACGGTCGACGGCCTCTCGCGCGTCGACGTCATCTACCGCCGGATCGACGATCTGTTCCTCGATCCCGAGGCATTCCGGTCCGATTCAACGCTCGGGGTGCCGGGACTGATGCGGGCCTGGAAGAAAGGCAACGTGGCGTTGGCCAATGCGCCGGGCGCGGGCGTCGCCGACGACAAGGTCGTGTACGCCTTCGTCCCCAAGATGATCCGGTATTATCTCGACCAGGACCCGATCCTTCCCAACGTGCCGACCTATCTGTGCGCGGACGACAAGGAACGCGCCTATGTGCTGGCCAATCTCGACAAGCTGGTGGTCAAGCCGGCCAACGAGTCGGGCGGCTACGGCATGCTGATCGGACCCCACGCGTCCCACAAGGAGCGCGAGATCTTCAACCGCCTGATCCGGAAGAATCCGCGCAACTACATCGCCCAGCCCCTGCTTACCTTGTCCACGGTCCCGACCCTGGCGGGAAGCCACGTGGAGCCGCGGCACATCGACCTGCGCCCGTTCATCCTGTCGGGCGCGCACACCTCGGTCACCACCGGCGGACTGACCCGCGTGGCGCTCGTCAAGGGCTCGACCGTGGTCAACTCGTCCCAGGGCGGGGGCAGCAAAGACACCTGGATCGTCGACGATCAGGAGGCCGCGTGATGCTGTCGCGAATCGCGGAACGGCTCTACTGGATGGCGCGCTATATCGAGCGCGCGGAGAACACCGCGCGCCTCGTCAGCGTCAACAAGTTTCTGTTGCTCGACTTTCCGCGCAAGGCGCGTCTCGGATGGGAGCCGTTGATCGAGATCACCGACAGCGCGGCGCTGTTCGGCCGGTTCTACAAGCGAGCCGACGAGACGAGCATCGTCGCCTTTCTGCTCTCGGACGAGCGCAATCCGGGCTCGGTCGTGAGCGCGCTTCGCGCGGCGCGCGAGAACGCGCGCGTCACCCGCGACCTCATGCCGCGCGAGGCGTGGGAGGTCATCAGCGGCCTGCATCAGACGGCGGTCCGGTTTGCCCGCAAGGACGACACGAGGCAGGGACGGTTCGAGTTCCTGACCACCATCATCCGCGGCGCGCAGACGATGTCGGGACTGCTGGCCGGAACCATGAATCACGATCAAGGATACAATTTCATGAAGATGGGCCGGAATCTCGAGCGCGCCGACATGACGACGCGCATCGTCGACGTCCGGTCCGGCGATCTGTTGCCGGAAAGCCCGTCCGATCTGTCGCCGTTCCAGAGCATCCAGTGGATGAGCGTGCTGCGGTCGATGTCCGGTTATCAGATGTACCGCCGCTGCATGAACCGGCCGGTGCGGCGCGCCGACGTGCTCAGGTTTCTCTTGCAGAGTTTCGTGTTCCCGCGCGCGGTGGCGCATTGCCTGCGCGAGGTGGATGGGTGCCTCTTATCCCTGCCCCGCAACGACGCTCCCTTCGCCGTCCTTCAACAGCTTCTGGACAGGCTCGCGGACACCGCCCCCGACGGCTTGAGCCAGCAGGCGCTTCATGAATTCCTCGACGAGCTTCAGATCGCGATGGGCGCATTGCACGACGCGGTCGCGTCGGTCTATTTCGCGGCCCACGACGTGCTGCCCCCGGAGGAGCGGACGGAGTCGCAGCGGCACGCGGCCCGCCTGGCCGTGGTGCAGCAATAGAGCCTGCCCCGGCGATCGCGTCCCGGCCGGCAGCGGCGCGGGCGCGGCCCCGGGATCACGACTCCGGCACCGGCAGCGGCCGTCCCTCCCCATCCACGTGAACGTAGACGAAGGTGCCCTCGGTGACCTTGAGCTGCTCGCCGGTCTCGTGGCGGGTGACGAAGGTTTCGATATCGACCGTGATCGAGGTGCGCCCGACCTTGACGATGTCGGCGTAGCAGCTCACCAGATCGCCCACATAGACCGGGCGGTGGAAGGCCATGCGGTCGACCGCCACCGTCACCACCCGCCCGCGGGCCCGAAGCAGCGCCACGGTGCCTCCCGCAAGGTCCATCTGCGCCAGAAGCCAGCCGCCGAAGATGTCGCCGCTGGGGTTGGTATCGGCGGGCATGGCGATGGTGCGGACCGCGGGCTCGCGGCGCGAGGGTTCCGGCAGTGTCATTCGGTCGTCCCATGTCAGGGCCCGGCGCGGCCGGGCAGGCGAAATTCATGATGCCGACGTCTTGCGGCTCTCACAACATGTTGTTGGTCGCCGCCGGCCGCCTACCGGATGTCCTTGCGCGCGCCGCAGGCGGCTTTCATAATCGCCCGTCCATGGCCGACCTGTTCCAAAAACTGAAGCCCCAACCCGCCAGCAAGTCCTACTCCGCCAAGGACATCGAGGTCCTGGAAGGCCTCGAGCCCGTGCGGCGGCGCCCCGGCATGTACATCGGCGGCACCGACGAGCGCTCGATGCACCATCTGGTGGCGGAGCTCCTCGACAACGCCATGGACGAGGCGGTGGCGGGCCATGCCGACCGGATCGAAATCGAGGTGGCCGGCGACGGCACCGTGTCGGTCACCGACAACGGCCGCGGCATCCCGGTCGATCCCCACCCCAAGTTCAAGAACAAATCGGCGCTGGAGGTGATCCTCACCACGCTCCATTCGGGCGGCAAATTCTCGGACAAGGTCTATCACACGGCGGGCGGGTTGCACGGCGTCGGGCTGTCGGTGGTCAACGCGCTCGCCGACGAATTGACGGTGGAGGTGGCCCGCGACCGCGTGCTGTGGCGCCAGAGCTACCGCCGGGGCAAGCCGGCAGGCGCCTTGAAGAAGGCCGGGAGCGTGAGCAACCGCCGCGGCACCATGGTGCGGTTCCACCCCGACCCGCAGATCTTCGGCGCCAGCGCGCGCTTCGACCCGGCGCTGCTGTTCCGCATGGCGCGCTCCAAGGCCTATCTGTTCCGGGGCGTCGAGATCCGCTGGCAATGCGCGCCGGCCCTGCTCAAAAAGGCGCAAATCTCGCCGGGGGTTCCGGTCCCCGAGACGGCGGAGCTGCATTTCCCGGGCGGCCTGCGGGATTTCCTGGCCGAGACCATCGGCGCACGCGCCAGCGTCACGCCCCAGCCCTTCGCCGGCGAGGCGGCGCTGCCCAAGGATTCGGGCCGGGTGGAGTGGGCTTGCGCCTGGCCCGAGGACGGCGACGGGTTCCTCACCTCCTATTGCAACACGGTGCCCACGCCCCAGGGCGGCAGCCACGAACAGGGATTGCGCGCGGCGCTTACCCGGGCGCTGAAGGCCTACGCGGATCTGGTGGGCAACCGGCGCGCCGGCCAGATCACCGCCGAGGACGTGGTGGACGGAGCCTGCATCGCGCTGTCGCTCTACATCCGCGACCCCCAGTTCCAGGGCCAGACCAAGGAGAGGCTTTCGCATCCCGACGCCGCGCGCCTCATCGAGGGCACGGTCAAGGACCACTTCGACCACTGGCTGGCGGGAGACCGCGAGGGCGCGGACGCGCTTTTGGCGCACGTCATCGCGCGGGCCGAGGAACGGCTGCGCCGCCGCGAGGCCAAGGACCTGGAGCGCAAGTCCGCGACCCGGAAAACGCGCCTTCCCGGCAAGCTCGCCGACTGCACGAAGGATTCGCCCGCAGGCACCGAGATCTTCCTGGTCGAGGGCGATTCCGCCGGCGGCTCGGCCAAGCAGGCGCGCAGCCGCGAGACTCAGGCCGTGCTGCCGCTGCGGGGAAAGATCTTGAACGTCGCCAGCGCGACCAGCGAGAAGCTGCGCACCAATCAGGAGCTGCGCGACCTCACCCAGGCGCTGGGCTGCGGCATGGGCGCGGCCTATGACGAGTCGAAGCTGCGCTACGAGCGCGTCATCGTCATGACCGACGCCGACGTGGACGGCGCGCACATCGCCTCGCTCCTCATGACCTTCTTCTATCAGGAGATGCCGGAGCTGATCGCGAACGGCCACCTGTTCCTGGCGCTGCCGCCCCTCTACCGCCTCTCCCAGGGCGGCAAGACGATCTACGCCCGCGACGACGCCCACCGCGAAACGCTGCTCAAGACCGAATTCAACGGCAAGGGCAAGGTGGAGACGAGCCGCTTCAAGGGCCTGGGCGAGATGCCGTCCTCGCAGCTCAAGGAGACGACCATGGACCCGGCCCGGCGCACGCTGCTGCGCGTCTGCCTCGCCAGCGCCGAGACCGACAAGGCCGAGTACAAGCGCACGGCGAAGCTGGTCGAGAGCCTGATGGGGCGAAAGCCGGAACTGCGCCTCGCCTTCATCCAGGAGAACGCGAAGTTCGCCCGCGAGCTCGATATCTGAGCGCCGCGCGCCTTCTTAGACGGCCGGTTCCATCTACAACCCGCAGCGCCCAGGCCATTCCATCAGCCTTTTCGCCGGCCCGATCCGGTCTTGGCTCACCCGCTCTCATCCTTGGGCACCCATTCGTCGCCCACCTTGCGGTAGACCTTCTTGACCGCCGCCCAAGCGACCTTGTGGGCGGTCTCTTCCCGCGACGCGGCGGCGTCACGGCGCGCCTCGGGTGAACCGTAGCCCTCCCACGCGCTGTTGAACGCCTTGCGATAGATGTCCTGGGCGTGCGCGGGCAGGCTGTTTTGCACGCTTTCGGGAAGGTCGCTGTTACGGCGATAGGGCATGGACGGCCTCCGTTTGCCAATTGATGTCGGCGGCCGCCGTCACGCGACCCCGTCCTCATTCGCGCGGCCTCACCGC